>JAOZRJ010000211.1 GCA_029931885.1 Candidatus Omnitrophota bacterium
CGAAAAGGCAGAGGTACTTACAAAGGAAACAAAAAATAGTTTTATGCCTCAACAGTTTCAGAACTCAGCAAACCCTGAAATCCATCGCAAAACAACTGCACAAGAAATTTTAAATGACACCGATGGAAATGTTGATATTTTTATTGCTGGCGTTGGAACGGGGGGTACGATTACCGGTGTTGGTGAAATTTTAAAAAAGAAGAATCCAGAAATAAAAATTATTGCCGTCGAGCCAATTGACTCACCTGTTCTTTCGGGAGGAAATCCAGGGCCACATAAAATTCAAGGAATTGGCGCTGGTTTTGTACCAGAAGTTCTTAACAACGGCATTATTGATGAAATTATTAAAGTATCAAATGAGAATGCCGGACAAGCATCACGGTCATTGGCTAAAAAAGAAGGGATTCTCTCAGGAATTTCTTCAGGCGCGGCAATGTGGGCAGCTCTTGAGGTCGCCAAACGCTCAGAATCAAAAAATAAAAATATTGTTGTTCTTTTACCTGATACAGGGGAAAGATATTTATCGACTTGGCTTTTTGAAGAATAAACTTAAAGAATTAACAACCCATACGTTTTGTCAAAAATTCTTCACATGATTTGCAGGAAAGATACCAATTTGTTTCTTTTTGAGACTTTATTGTTGCTGTCGCTGCGTCACTAGAAGAATGTCCCGGATAAATAATAGTGGAGTCTGGAAGTTTCAAAATGATATCATAAAGCGAGTTATACATCTTTTTTGCATCTCCGCCAGGAAGATCACATCTACCGCATCCATCAATAAACAACGTGTCACCGGTTAACATATGACCAGGAACATAAAAACACTGACAACCTGGTGCATGTCCTGGCGTAAAAAGACATTCAATTTCAATATTACCAATTCTTATTTTCTCATGATCTTTTGTTTTGTGTAAATTTTTGCATTCCGGCATATAAAGCTTCAGCTCGTTTTCAGAAATATATACTGGAATGTCATAAATTGTTTGAAGCTCAGGCAACCCATCAGTATGGTCATAATGCCCATGAGTGATCAAAGCAGCAACAATTTTTAAATCATCTTTATCAGCCTCATGTTTGATAAGATGAATATCCCATGCTGGATCCACAACCGCGACTTCACTTGTTTCTCTATCTCCAACCAGGTAAACAAAATTTTGCATCGGCCCAACTTCAATTTGCTTAATAATCAAATTTGAAAAACTCATGCCTCTATTATATGAAACATTTCCCGAAAAGCAAACAAAACACATTTTGATTGTCCTTGACAGCATATTTGTTGGGTTTATAATAATATTTCTTAATTTGATAAAAACTAAGAATCGACACGACTTACTCTTAATCGAGGATAAAATCCTCCAGTGAAGTATCCAGTAAAATAACGTGATATAAAATGATTAAACCGGAAAATAATTTTAAAAAAATCGATTTAAGTTACAAATCTCTTCCAAATTCTAAAAAAATCTATAAACAGGGGAAGATTTTTGATTCTATAAATATTCCTTTCCGTCAAGTTACCTATGATCAAAATAAGACCATAAACCTCTACGATACGTCTGGGTCTTACACAGATCAAAAGACTACAATTAACATTTCCGACGGTCTTTCAAGAATACGTGAATCTTGGATTTTAAATCGCGGCGATATTCAAGTAAAAGAAGATGATAGTGAAAAAAGTAAAACTTTTTGTGCAAAAAAAGGAAAAAATGTTACACAGCTTTATTACGCAAAAAAAGGAATTGTTACAGCTGAAATGGAATTTGTTGCTATCCGGGAGAAGGTTTCTCCAGAGTTCGTTCGTGATGAAATAGCAAAAGGGCATGCATTTATTCCAGCAAACATTAATCATCCTGAATCTGAACCGATGATTATCGGAAGAAGCTTTTTAACTAAAATTAACGCAAATATCGGAAACTCTCCAATTACTTCTAGCGTTTGCGAAGAGGTTGAGAAAATGATCTGGGCAATCCGCTGGGGCGCTGATACCGTAATGGATTTATCTACAGGATCAAATATCCATGAAACACGCGAGTGGATCGTACGAAATTCACCTGTTCCTATCGGAACTGTTCCGATCTACCAAGCGCTAGAAAAAGTTGGAGGTAAGTCAGAAAATTTAACTTGGGACATATATAGGGAAACATTGATCGAGCAGGCTGAACAAGGAGTTGATTATTTTACAATTCACGCAGGCGTTCTTCTTAAAAATATTCCACTATCTAAAAAACGAATTGCTGGGATTGTTTCCCGCGGCGGAGCAATTCTTTCTAAGTGGTGCTTAGCACATAAAAAGGAAAACTTTCTTTACACGCATTTTGAAGAGATCTGTGAAATTTTAAAGCAATACGATATAGGTATCAGCCTAGGTGACGGACTTAGGCCGGGAAGTATTGCTGATGCAAATGATGCCGCACAATTTGCGGAACTAAAAGCACTTGGTGATCTTGTAAAAATAGCTTGGGCTCATGATGTTCAGGCTATCATTGAAGGGCCAGGACACATCCCAATGCATTTAATAAAAGAGAACATGGACAAACAGATTGAACTTTGTCATGGCGCACCGTTTTATACGTTAGGTCCACTTACAACTGATATTGCTCCAGGATATGACCATATTACTTCGGCCATTGGAGCTGCGATAATCGGCTGGTACGGAACGGCTATGCTCTGCTACGTTACCCCAAAAGAGCACCTTGGTCTTCCAAACAAGAATGATGTAAAAAATGGAATCATCGCCTACAAGATAGCTGCACATGCCGCAGACCTTGCAAAAGAACACAAAAATGCTATCGAATGGGATAAGGCGATTTCTGCTGCACGCTTTTCCTTTAATTGGGAAGATCAATTTAATCTTAGTTTAGATCCTGTCGAAGCGCGAAAGCTACACGATGAAACATTGCCCGAGGAATCTTCTAAAAAAGATCACTTTTGTTCAATGTGTGGTCCTGACTTCTGTTCAATGAAAGTAAGTCACGATGTTCGCGAAATATCTAAGAAAAATACGGACATTCCACCGCAAGTATCTAAAAAATAATTTATTAAAGGATTTATTTCTTACAAAGAGGATTAAGATTGGAGAGAGTAATGCTTTCGACTTTCTTCTTAAACTCATTTAATTCATTAAGAATCTTCTTTTCTTGACCTTGCGCATCATCGCATAATCTTGAAAATAACTCATTATAATAGTCAATTCCATCTATAAGATTCTTTTTAAAACCACTAAAATAAGCAACTTGCTTATCCGTTAAAGTACATTTACAACGCTTAATTTCTTTTACAAAAGAATCGATATATAATTTGATTTCTTTTATGAACATATGTGGACGATATTTTGAGTTCAAAATATTTATCCTACCATAAATGTGATCAACC
>JAOZRJ010000212.1 GCA_029931885.1 Candidatus Omnitrophota bacterium
AATTTCGCACAATAAACGATCTAGATGATAAAGAACCTCCAGAGATCCCTGAACCAAAGCGCTATCAAGTTGAGGCAACAAAGGATGCAAATTCATAAATCCTTTAATATTTGCGACTTTTTCTGTAAATTTTGGATTATATTTCATAGTGCAAGATCCCAAGGGATAAAAATTTGCATCTACAGAAAAATTTAATTTTGAAAGCCTTGTAAAATGGCGAACAACATCGAATTCGGAAACTTCCGGCCAATGGCATTCTGTCTTCCTTATATAAGGAACAGAAATATCCGCTTTTACGGAAACATCAGATTTCGGAACTTGAAATCCCTTTCTTTCAGGCATACTTTTCTCAAAAATTAATTCCATAACACATCCTTTAAACTTTGAGCAAATTGGATAATTTCTTGCTTTGTTCTTTTTTCAGTAACAGCTACAAGTAAATATCTTTTCATATCAGGGTAATACTTTGACAGGGGAAATCCTGCGGCAAAACCTTTCTTAATCATATCTTTTACAACTTCTCCTGCATCCTTTGGAAGGTAAACCGTAAATTCATTAAAAGACTGAGAACTTCTTTTGACCTCAACTCCTTCAATCTCCTCGAGTTGCTGACGTGCAAACTCTGCTTTTTCTAAATTAAGATTAGCCAGGTCTTTCAATCCTTGCTTACCCATCAGCGACATAAAAATCGCAGACTGAATTGCGCATAATGCAACATTTGTACAAATATTCGAAGTTGCTTTTTCACGTCGAATATGTTGTTCACGAGCCTGCAAGGTGTTAACAAAACATCTACGGCCGCCATGGTCTACTGTTTGACCAACAATGCGCCCAGGCATCTTACGAACATACTTCTTTTTTGTTGCCATAAATCCCAAATAAGGACCCCCAAAATTCAAAGGCAAACCAAGACTTTGCCCTTCCCCTGTTACGATATCTGCTCCCATCTCTCCTGGTGTTTTAATAATTCCCAAAGAGATCGGATAAACACTTTCAATAACCAAAATACCTTTTTCGTGTGCACTTTCAATAATGTCTTGATGATCATCAATCGCTCCAAAAAAATTCGGGTTTTGTAAAATAATTGCAGCGGTATCTTGATCAAAAATCTTATCAATTTCCTGACGGCTGCTTTTGCCATGAACAACAGGCGTCTCCTGAAATTCAATATCAAGATTACTTGTATAACTACGAATAATCTTTCGATAAATCGGACTTACACCGCCATCCATAATTATTTTTTTTCTATTTGTTATGCGAATAGCCATCATCATGGCTTCATAAAGAGCTGTCCCACCGTCATAAAGCGACGCATTAACAACGTCCATATCCGTTAATGTAGCGATCATGCTTTGATATTCATAGAGTGCTTGAAGAATCCCCTGAGAACATTCCGGCTGATAAGGCGTGTAGGCTGTATAAAATTCTGGACGAGAAATAATTGCAGAAACTGCTGACGGAATATAATGATCATAATAACCTGCACCCAAGAACGAAACAAGACGTGCGTCATTCTTAGCCGCTAAAGATCTCATGGATTCAATAACTTCGAACTCAGACTTCCCCTCAGGCAGATCAAAAGATTTCGGTTTATGCTGCGATTTGATATCCAGAAAAAGGTCATCGATGGATTTGACTCCGATGACCTTCAGCATATCCTGAACTTCTATTTTTGTATTTGAGACAAAAGAGCTCAAGTATCTAATCCCTCTAAAAACTTTCCGTATTCTTCTGCGTTCATTAGACTATCTTTTTCCTCTAGGTCGGAAACTTCAATTTTGGCAATCCAACCTTTTTCATAACATGACTTATTAATTAGCTCTGGGCTTGATTCAAGATCTGTATTAACTTCAATTATTTTACCAGAAATTGGCGCAAAGATATCGCTAGCGGCTTTTACTGACTCAACAGAAGCAAAGGGCTCCGACTGCTCAACCTCATTTCCCACTTGAGGAAGTTCAATAAAAGTAATATCACCAAGCGCAGATTGAGCATATTCAGCAATTCCGGCATAAGCGATTGAATCTTCAAGACATATCCACTCATGTTCTTTTGTATACAAATATTCTTCTTCGTTTCCCATTTCGCACTCCTTGTTCTTATATTATGCTTTTAATGATCCACTTTTATAAAAAGGTCTTTTAGTAATCTGAGCGTTAGCTATATTCTTCTGGCTTCCAAACAATATTTTCCCATCCTTCGGAATCTGACTCTCGCTAACCAAGCCGATACCTATTCCTCTTGTCAAGCTCGGAGAAAACGTTCCGCTTGTCACAAAACCGATCTCCTTGCCTTTGGAAGAAAAAAGAGGCTGATGATTACGAGGAGACTTCCGGCTATCTGATAAGAAATAAGTAATTTTTCTTTTTATGCCAGAATCCTGCTGTTTTAAAAGAGCACTTTTTCCTACAAAATCTTTTTCGAAATCAATAAAACGGCTTAAATTTGCTTCCAAAGGAGAAATTTCTTCATTGATCTCTTGCCCATACAAGCTATATCCCATCTCTATCCTTAAAATATCACGCGCTCCTAAGCCTGCAGGTTTCACTTTATCATTTTCTAAAAGTTTTTTCCATAACATTCTTGTCTTCTCTGGGCTGCAAAAAATCTCATAGCCCAGCTCACCAGTATATCCGGTGCGACTAACAATATTTTTTTCTCCTAGAATATCAAAATAATCAAAACCAAAATAACCTAGATGCTTAATTCCAGGAATAAATTCCTCAAGCACGTCTCTCGCTGCTGGCCCCTGCAAATCTAATTTTCCGACTTTCTCTGAAATATTTTTTATGCACGAAACATCATCTAAATGGCGCTCAAGATGCTGAAAATCTTTTTCAATGTTAGCCGCATTCACAACAAGCATATATTTATTTTGTTCAATCCGAAAAATAATTAAATCATCAATAATGCCACCCTGCTCGTTAAGCATCAATCCATAGCGAGAAGACAAAACAGGCATATCTTTTATCTGACATGTGATAAGCTTGTCCAATTCGCTAATCTGAACGTCACCTGTAAACAAAAACTCTCCCATATGCGATATGTCGAATAAGCAAACGGATTTACGGCAATGCGTATACTCTCCGATAATGCCTTCGTATTGAATAGGCATAATCCATCCGGCAAAAGGAACCATGCGCGCGCCTAGATCAATGTGATCCTGATAAAGAAATGTTTTATTGATAGAGAATCCTGTGTCCATAATAAATAACTTTAAAATTTAATAAATCCATCATATAAAAATTCAGGTTTATTGTAAAGATGATTTAAGAATTCTTTTGAAATAAATTTGAGGATACTAAAGCGCGCCTGGGAGGATTCGAACCTCCGACACCTAGTTCCGAAGACTAGTGCTCTATCCA
>JAOZRJ010000213.1 GCA_029931885.1 Candidatus Omnitrophota bacterium
TATTCAAGAATTTTCTATAACCCTCAACAACCTTTGCCTGACTCAAGAAACCATGTTGACCAGTAGCTCCGTTCCATCTCATTTTCCACGCAGAATTTACAAAATCACCAATATCAAAAGTCTCAGAGATATAACCTGCTTTAACCGATTTCTTCAATTCATATTTATAACCATCCTCTATAACCCCTTCTTTATGTAAATCTAAGAAAGCTTCAACTACTTCCGGCATAAATTGTGTTCCGATTCCTTCTTCAATACTTTGAACCGCTTTCACTACACTTAATCTTCTTCTATAAGGCCTGTTCGTTCGCATCGCATCATAAGAATCTGCAACCCCAACAATTAATGATAAAATGTCAATTTCTGTACCTTTTAATCCTTCTGGATATCCTGAACCATCCCATTTTTCATGATGTGATCTAGCAATTAGCGTTGATCTTCTTCTCATATTTTTAAATTGTCTTAATATTTCTTCACCCCAAACTGTATGTTGTTGCATAATTTGAAACTCTACCTTCGTCAAGTATTCTTGTTTCTGCAAAATAGCATCTGGAACACCAATTTTTCCAAAATCATGAAGCCTTGCTCCGATATAAAGATCCTCAAATAATAAGCTAAGATTATTAACATTGAAATTATACCCATTACTAAACATTTGACAGGCGATTTTCATTGCTAAACTTGCAACTCTTTCTGTATGACCATCCGTATATTTATCTTTTGCGCTAATTGCTGAATTCAGAACAAAAAGTGTATTTTCTCCTGGAATAATAAGTCGATTAGCACCTTGCTTAATAAGTTTTCTTGCTTCTACTGAATCAGACTTAACATCAATTAAGATTTTTCCATGGTAAGAAGAAAGGAATCGAATCTCTCTTAAGATATTCATTGCATGAATATCTCTATCTTTAAGCGCAGGATCACCCTTAATTAACAAGCAGTGAGCAATTGAAGGAATAGAACCAATTTGTCCTACCATTAAGGACGCTCTCTGTAAAATGCCTGGATGCCATTTATATTCATCAAAGTTAGAAAGAATTAAATATTCACTACCATTAACTTCATATTCAGTTCTAACAAAATCTTTAAACGGAGCAATTTTAACTTTACGGTTCCTTAACATTTCATATAAAGCTCCAGCCATTTTCATGGATCCCCTGTCACATAAGAATTGAACTGCAATACGTGCCTCAGGAGAATCATAAGAAAGATAAGATAAATTCTCTAATTTTGTACCCCATTGTTTTAATTTGGATTCTATTTCATCGATAATCTTTTGTTCAACAACTGGCTTATCATAAGGTAATATGGAAGTAGCTCCATTAGCCTTCAAAGAATATTGACCTGAAGCATTTGTTTGTAACCATCTTTCATATTGTCTTTTTTGTGCTTCTACGAAATCCTTATCTTCTTCATCTTCTTCAGTATTGAGTAATAACTCTTTAGTAAATTCTTCTGCAATAAAATGATTGGTAAAATATTCTATCTTCTCATGAATAAGAATAATTTCTAAAGGACACCGACCTAAATATACAGATTCAACATAAAGAATATTATCGATAATATAGGCACCAAAAGTAACTTTATTAGTCTCGATCCATACAATTGAGTTTACTTCAATGCTTTTCTCGATCTTTCCAGACTTAATAAGTTTATTCATATAAAGTTCTGTCTTCTCATTAAGTCGTTTAAAGTACGCAAATAACCTTCGACTTACGCTATGCGCTCTTCTCTCTACAATTGCTTCCTTTACTAATTTACGTATTTGCTTATCTGAATGTGTTCCTGTTCCTCCTCTTAAATCTGTATTAGAGCCTTTTTTATCCCTCGAATCAGATTGATCCTTTCCTTTAGAATGTAACTGTTTAACTTCTTGAGTTAGAATAATTTCTGCAGATAAGGCTCTTGGAACAAAAGATAAAGCCTCATAAATATCTTTTTTCTGAATATATTTAAATCCCGAAACAGCAAATTCGTAAGCACCGGCCTTTTCTCCCGTAGGATAATAACAAACAGCCTTACTCTCAACTGATAGAAAATCCCTTAATACTGCTACCACTTCTTTTACAAAGCCTTCTGATGGATTCGCTTTAACTAAAACGGTTATCGCTATACTGTCATATACATAAGAATAGATATCCGCTGGATTAATTACCTTTAATCCAATAGCAATATAAAGTTCATCCAAATTAATCTTCTTACCTCCGAAATAACCTTTAGAGTACGTTAGAAATCCTGCCTTATTTCCAAATTCTTGAATTAACTTCTTGGAAGAATCAATAGAAGCTCTTCCAAATGCCAATTGAAGAAGCTTTTGACCTTCAATTAAATAATTTCTCGATGTATTTCTCTTTTCTTTTACTTTAAATAATCCAAACTGAACTTTACTTCTTTTCATCATTAAACTATTTTCTATTTCTAACATCTTCAAAGTTTGATGTACCTCATCTTTTTCATCAACAAGCCTATATCCCATCGTAGATCTTATAGGTTCAAGCACTAGCCCTGTTGAAACTTTTTGAATATGTCTTAATGGCGTCCCTTCTTTAACAGCTACATATCTATTTTCAATTGTAGAAATGTTATTACCTCTACGTAATATGAAACCTTTATATTTAGCATCTAATGCAATATCTCTGTGCATTGCGACATCATACATAATTGAATCTTTAGGAACAGAAACGACTGAAAGCGAATATTGCTTTTTCTTAGTTCTTCTTAAGACGGAAACAAATCTTTTGTTTCTTAATGTTTCATACAATCTTTTCAAATTTTCTTTTGGATCAGCTGTAAGCTCTATCTGATCATTAAATAATCTTTGAGTCTCAAATCCTTGATCTTTCAATATTCTAATTAATTTATAAACCCAATGACTTAGAACACCTTCTCCCAATGATCTAAACCTATCTACCAACCCATATCTATATTTTTTATAATCTGCATGTGAATAAATTTGAAGTTCCCACATAACTCCATTACTAACAAAATCTACATGAATCGCATAATAACCAAGTTTTGCTTCTCGCTTAAATTCACTCTTAGAAATTGAATTTTTTAATTTATCATAAACAGCTAAATAAGCTTTATCTGCATCATTCACAAGGATAGTCAATCTCAATACATCCGGTAAATCTTCCACATTTTGATATTCAGGTTTTTCTGGAGATGCTAATTTTTCATAAATGGAAGAAATTTTCTTATTATCAACAATAACAACTGCATCTTTATCATTAATACCGCCTTCTCCAACAATTTCCTTTGCAAAGAATTGATACATATCATTTAAAGTCCATTCAATATTTTCATAATCATCAATATTCAAATATTTCTCAACA
>JAOZRJ010000214.1 GCA_029931885.1 Candidatus Omnitrophota bacterium
TTGAGTGAGCTTGAAACTGAAAAACAGCTTCTAATCCAAAAATAAATTGAGAAAAAAATTGAAATAATCCGATTAAAGCTGAGATAAAAGTGGTTCCAAAAATTATTTTTAAAACTAAATTAAAACTAGTTTTCTTTTTTAAAAAAGGGAAAATAATCCAATAAAAAGGAAAAATTGAACTTAAAAATAAAATTTTTCTCCAAGCCTTAAGTGAATTCGGCGCCCAAAGCAAAGAACAAATAGCTAATAAAAAAAGAAAAATCAAAAGCCAGGCTCTAAAGCGACAGTCGATGATCAATTTTTTCTTTAAGAGACTAATAAACAACCAGCTTAGAAAAAAAATTGGAATAAAAATCCTAATAACCGCCAAATCAATAGTTGAAGTCGGATTTAAAGCAAAACCAAACGGAATAAGTCCGATTAAAAAAAATAAAACCAGTTCAATTTTTGAAAATTTATTTTTAGTAATCATTTATTTAATAATTTTTTACTGAAAAGCAATGCTAACTGATTTAATCGATTGAAATGTTTTTTGAAAAAATAATCTTGAGATTGATAATAATTGATTTTTTTTTGATTATCGTCAGGCCAACTCTGACCATCGTGATGTAAAATTGAAAAATGAGGATAAAATAAACAATATTTATTTAAAGACTTAAGTCTAAGGCATAAGTCTTGATCTTCAAAATACATAAAAAATTTTTCATCAAAACCATTAAGTTGTTTAAAATCACTTTTTCTAATAAAGAAAGCGGTGCCCGAAACCCAATCGACTATTATTGGAAATTTTTTATTCCAAGGTTTGTTAATAGAATTTTTAAATAGAATTTTTAAAAAAGAAGTTTTTTTGCCACAAGTCCAGGGCTGAGGCGTGTTCCGATTTTTTTCTATTATTTGAGTTCCAACTATTCCCAGCCGAGAATTTTTTTCAAATTTGTTGACAATAGAGGAAAAATTGGTAATTAAAAGTTCAGTGTCAGGATTTAAAAAAAATAAATACTTGCCGTCGGCTTTTTTTGCTCCAATATTACAAGCTTTGCTGAAACCTAAGTTTTGTTTATTTTCAATAATAGTTATTTTAAAATCAGAAGTAAGTTCTAATTTGAGAGGCTTTTTTTCGTTATTAACGATTATTATTTCGAGTTGTTCAGTTGAAAGAGTTTTTTGGTTAATTGATTTTAAACAGTTTTTGAGAAAAAAACGACTTTCAAAGTTGATTAAAATAATTGAAATTTGCATTGTAATTAAAGATTGCATTATTTATGAATAATTCTGTTATTAGTATAGGTTTTTAAATTAGTTTTGTAAATTTAAAATCCCTGAAAATCCTTACCTATTGCATATAATTATTTTTTCTGTTATATTAAAAACTGTTCTAGGTTATTGTTTGACTGGGATTGAGGCTTGGTTTAAGCTTCAAAGATTTTTGTCAAAAATATTCAAGAATTTTATTGTTATTAATCTGTATTATGGCTGTACCAAAGCAACGACAAACTAAAAGTCGTCGAGATAGAAGAAGAGGAGGTCAAAAAAAACTAGAAACAAAATTAGTAGTGAAATGTTCTAATTGCGGGATGCCTTCCTTGCCTCATCATGCCTGTTCTCATTGTGGTTTTTATAAAGGCGAGCAAGTAGTAAAAGGTATTGGTTTAAAAAAGAATAAAGTTAAATAGTCAATTTTTGAAATGGGAAATCGTCACTTAGCCAGATCAATCGTATTAAAAAGCTTGTATGAGTGGGATTTTAACGAGCAAAAAAGACGAAATGTGAATGAGATAACTAAAGATAACGTCAAAGAGTTTGCTCCTAAAATGGAAGGGGATGAGTTTGTGGCACAGTTGATGGCAGGAGTGTTAAAAAAACAAGAAGTTATTGATCCAATTATTGAAAAATGTGCGCCAGAATGGCCTTTGAATCAAATAACAATTGTAGATCGAAATGTTTTAAGGTTGGGCGTGTATGAACTAATGTTCGGTAATTACGAAGAAGTTCCACCCAAAGTGGCCATTAATGAAGCGATTGAATTAGCAAAAGTTTATGGAGGTGAAAGTTCAGGCAAATTCATCAATGGCGTTTTAGGAACGGTTTACAGAGAACTTGGAGAGCCAATGAAAAATGATATTACTGAAAATAAAAAGTTAAATAAAGAAAAAGACACAGAACTAAAAAAATAGTTACGTGTTTTTAAAAATATTTAATTTAAACATCAAGGACAAAGCAATAAGAAATAGTTTTAATCGAAAAAGAAGTTTTATTAGTTAAAAGAATTGTTAGAAGCAATTTTTTAACAAAAAAGTTTTTTTAAAATAATTTTTTAAAAAAACCAACTATCGCAAAAAGAAAGAAAAATGACTTTGTATAATAAAATTATTAGAAAAGGGAAAATAATTTTGGAAAAACTAAATAAGGTCTTATTTTTGGGATGTTTGGTTTTGTGATTACTATGAGCCCATTATTAATTGGAATATTAACCTTTGCGTTTGGATCAAGCGCTGGTTTTTTAACTAGAAAGTTTTATGCCCGTTATCAACTTGATACGGCTGAATCAAAGGTTGAAAAAAAGATGGAAGAAGCTAAGACTAAATCAAGAGAATTGCTTTTGGATGCGAAAGATAAAGCAGTTAGGAGCTTAGAGGAAGTAAAAAAAGAGGAAAAAAGTAGAAGAGAAGAATTTAGACAGATTGAACGACGGTTGAACAATAAAGAGAGTAATTTGGATAATCAACGTTCTCAACTAGAGAAAGAAAAAAAGCACATTAAACAAAAAGCTCAAGAAGTCGGCAAAATTAGGGAAGGAATTTTAGAGATTAAAAAACAACGAGAACAGGAATTGGAAAATATTGCTAAATTAAAAAAAGAAGAAGCCAAAAAAGAACTTTTGAAAATTGCTGAAAAAGAAAATAAAGATGAGATAGTAAAGGCTATTTCAAAGTTAGAAGGATCTAAAAGAGAGCAAATTGAAAAGGAAGCCAAGAATATTATGACTGAAGTGATGCAGAGATATGCAGGTTCTCAGGTGGTTGACACTACCGCAACAACTTTGAGTATTCCAAGCGATGAAATCAAAGGCCGAATAATTGGAAGAGAAGGACGAAATATTAAAGCTTTAGAAAATTTAATTGGAGCAGAAATCATTGTTGATGATACTCCGGAAGTGATTGTGATTTCTAGTTTTGATCCAATGCGAAGAGAAATCGCTAAGAACGCAATTAATTTTTTAATTAAAGATGGTCGAATTCATCCTACTAAAATTGAAGAAGCGGTTGAACAAGCTAAAAGTGAAATTAATAAGAAAATTAAAGAAGCTGGAGAATCTGC
>JAOZRJ010000215.1 GCA_029931885.1 Candidatus Omnitrophota bacterium
GTTTGTTAAAAATCCAGAATGGTTCGATGTTATCGTTACAGATAACATGTTTGGTGATATTATCACCGATTTAGGCGCTATGATTCAAGGTGGAATGGGAATCGCTGCCGGCGGCAACATTAACCCTAACGGTGTCTCAATGTTTGAACCAATCGGTGGATCTGCTCCAAAATATACAGGACAAAACATTATAAATCCGCTAGCAGCAATTTGCGCTCTTGCCATGCTTCTTAAAGAAATTGGAGAACTTGAAGCATCAGTAGCGATTGAAGAATCTGTTCAAAATATTGTTAAAACAAAATTAAAAACTCTTGCAGCTGGAAAAATGGGATATTCAACAACAGAAATTGGCGATCTAGTCGTTAAGAGTATCCGCTAACAGGACAAAGGGAAAAAGATGAAAAAATATAGCGTTGCTGTAGTCGGGGTAGGAGCTGTTGGGCAAGAAATGATTCACATTCTAAAAGAACGAAAATTTCCTATTAAGGATTTACGTATTTTTGCTAGAAGCGACCGAACAATTAAAGTGGATAATGAAGACTACAAGGTGGAAACTTTGAAACCTGACTCTTTTAAAGGTATCGACATTGCCCTTTTTGCTGGAACTGAAGGAGAAAAGGGAGCCGCAGTAACTTTTGCCCCTGATGCAATCAAGCAGGGAGCCATTGTTATTGATAACGGTGCAGATTTTCGGATGGATAAAGACGTTCCTTTAATTGTGCCAGAAGCAAATTCCGATGACGTTCTAAAGCATAAAGGAATTATCGCCAACCCAAATTGCTCAACTATTCAAATGATTGTTGCGCTTGCGCCAATTTATAAGAATTTTGGACTCGAACGTGTCATTGCTTCAACATATCAAGCAGTATCAGGAAGTGGACGTAGCGGCATATCGCAGATGGAAAATGAATATCTCCAATGGGCTAAAAAATCTGACACAAAAATTGATCTTCCTATGGGAGATCCAATTGGATTCAATCTCTTCCCACACATCGGCGGCTTTCAAGAAGATGATTACACTTCAGAAGAATGGAAAGTCGTTCATGAAACTCATAAAATATTTAATGATGCTAATATTAAAGTTTCTTGTACAGCAGCTCGTGTTTCTGTGAAAACAGGACACAGCGAAGCTGTATACATTGAAACTTCTAGCGATTGCAACGTTGATCAAATAAAAAAGTTGCTTGCCGACGCTCCAGGCGTCACTCTGGTTGACAATCCAAAAGAAAATCTTTACCCAATGCCGATTCAATGCGAGGGGAAAGATGATGTTTTTGTTGGACGCGTACGACGTGATCCTTTCGTCAAAAATGCTTTTTGGCTTTGGATTGTCTCTGACAATCTCCGCAAAGGAGCAGCCCTCAACACTATTCAAATCGCTGAAGAAGTCATCAAAAAAGACTTTTAAACTTATAATCCTCATATGCGTAACATCAAACTCACCATAGAGTACAATGGAACAAACTTTCACGGCTGGCAAACCCAGGGAAAAGGTGAACGCACAATCCAAAACGAAATAAAAACTATCTTAGAAAAAATATTAAAAGAAGAAATTCTTCTTATTGGATCTGGGAGAACTGATTCAGGAGTTCATGCCTTGGGACAAGTTGCAAATTTTAAAACACAATCAACAATGCCAGCATTAAAAATTGCAAAAGTTCTAAATAGCCATCTACCGGAAGACATTGCTATCCGTAATGCCAAGCTCGTCGATGAAAATTTTCATGCGCAATACTCAGCGCACTCAAAAACTTATCGATACATTGTCTTAAATCATGATAATCGATGTGTTCATCAAAAAGATTTCTGCTATCGTGTTCCTAAAAAGCTTAACTTAAACTCTATACGAACAGAGGCAAAATCATTAATCGGAAAAAAAGACTTTAAATCCTTTGTTGCAGCTGACTCAGCTGCCAATAAAAAGCATAAACAAAAAAATACAATCCGAACAATTAAACGTTTTGCAATTAAAAAAAATAAGGAATTTGTCTATTTTGAAATAGAGGCAGACGGATTCTTATATAAAATGGTTCGTAACATTATAGGAACATTATTAAAAGTAGGATCAGAGTCTATTCCTAAAGGTGGGGTGAAAAAAATCTTAAATACAAAAAACCGCAAGATTGCCGGCCCAACAGCTCCTGCAAAAGGCTTGTGTCTTTTAAAAGTTAAATATTAACCCTTGAAAAAATCAACCCATTTTCAGGGTTGACATTTTTTCAAAAACTGGTATACTTTCTGTCTATTGCTGATTATTGACCTTTCTTCAAGTAGAAAAGACCAATAACATAAATCATTAGAGGATATTATGATTCGTAAAACAAAAACATTTATGGCGAAGCCTACCGAGATTCAAAGGGCATGCTATCTCATAGATGCAAAAAACAAAGTATTAGGTCGGCTTGCATCGCGCACAGCCTCAATCTTACGCGGAAAACATAAGGCAATTTATACACCTCATGTTGATACGGGAGATATGGTCATTGTGATAAACGCCAGCAAAGTAAAGATTACTGGAAAAAAGATGCAACAAAAAAAATATCAACGTTATTCCGGGTATCCATCAGGGCAAAAGAGTGTTGTTTTATCTGACATGCTATCAAGGAAACCATGCCAAGTCTTAAAGCTGGCTATTGAAGGAATGCTTCCGCGAGGAAGCCTTGGTGCTAAAATGGGAAAAAAGCTAAAAATTTACGCAGATGAAAATCATAGCCATCAATCCCAAAAACCTATTGTGTTGGAGGTCTAATTTATTATGGTTGAAGTAGTTAAACATGATGCAACTGGTCGACGTAAAAGCTCAATCGCACATGTGATCATGACGCCTGGATCAGGCTCTATCAAGGTCAATAAGCGTCCTTTCAAAGAATATTTTCCATGTGAAGCAGATCAAACAGTTGTCTTAGATGCTTTGCAAATTACAAACAATATCGACAAATTTGATATTATCGCACGAGTGAACGGTGGCGGAATTAGCGGACAAGCAGGAGCAATGAAGCTTGCGATTTCACGCGCACTTTCTTCTTGTGATGATGTTACAAAAAGCATTCTTAAAAAAGCAAAATTCTTAACGCGTGACGCTAGAATGAAGGAAAGACAAAAGCCAGGGCAGAAAGGGGCTAGAAAGAAATTCCAGTGGGTTAAGCGTTAATTAATAAAATAAAATTTGTTTTCAGAAAAGCCTATCTCCCTCGAGAAAAAAGTTGACGAGATAGGCTTTTTATTTTATTATAAAACATTGTTTTTAAAGGAGATATTATGATTAATGTTGGAATTATCGGGATCAGTGGGTATTCCGGAAAAACACTTTA
>JAOZRJ010000216.1 GCA_029931885.1 Candidatus Omnitrophota bacterium
GTCAAAATCCGACAATCTTTGCAAACACAATACGTGAAACGAACAGCCCGGCCGTTAATAAATTATCTGCGGGCGTCAATGTTTCCACCGATGGGCGATACACGATGTATTTTGAGAATGGCAGAGTTGGATTTGTTGATTTCAAAACTAAAAGAAACACGAATCAATTTATAGATTATCCAGCAGAACCCGAACACAACAAAAACAGAAAATTGAAGATGCATTCATCGGAATTAATATGAAAACATTCAAGACATTTGTAGAAGCTGAAGTAACGGATATAGAGCAACACTTGAAGGCAATCATCGACGACGACATAACACAACGAAAATCTTGACAAAACGGCTTCGTTGTGTTATCATGATAATATAACACTCAAAAAGGAGTCGCATGCCCGCTTGGATAAATATAGACATACAACGCCCAGTTGAGGGACAACTTTGCTGGACATACTTCTGGTTCTCAGGAGTTGAAATTCATAAATATCATGACGTATCCGAAGAAATTGAAATTATCAACGGAGTTGAGTATAAAGGCATCTTCGGTTGCAACATGTTTACTAATGAACGTGGCTTTTATACCGATGATGTTGTATGGTGGGTGCCTTATGAGGAAGGTGACGAAAAACCGGAAGCGCCGTTTGATTTTGAGAGGATCGAACATGAAATCCGGATGGACGAATGGAAGGATACACTAAGTCCGCAATACGAGCATTTGGAAGACGTTGCCACCGGACATGGAACAGGCCACCGCAAATATAATCGAAAGAGAGTAAATGAATGATTTTTTCAATGAAATAGATGTAAAGCCCACCAAGGTCAAGCTTCAGAAAGCTAATCCACGACCGGTGTTTAAAAACGCATATCAAAAAGAGAGCAAAGAGGGATTTTTTGCAGATATCGTAAATTTGAATAAGGATAACTTCGATAATCGCAAAAAATTCGATTTGCTGGAAGACTCAAAAGCATTGGGTGAAGTTTTGGCCGATGAATTGTTGCGTCTGAAGAGTTATACGGCCCGCGAGTTCCTACTGGCAAACAAGTTCTATGAGTTGCAGAAGTATAATTATGGCGAAAAGGATATTGCTGACTATAAGGACAGTGTTTGTAGTTATTCAGACATCCAAGAGTTCATGGAATCAAGTAACAATAAAATTGAGATAATCCCATGTTTCCGCAATAAGAAATATTTAGACGAATGGATGAAGACCAGAACCTTCGTCCACACACTCTACTATCAACAGGGCACCGGAAGGAGCCTGAAGTATATCATCAAAGTCAATGGAAAGACGTTAGGCATGATATCGATAGCATCGGATGTGATTTCTATAGGCAACCGTGAGCGCCACATAGGTTGGGATGAACAACTCAAGTTAAAGAATCTTGGACATATATGTATTGGGTCGACCATTGTGCCCACACAGCCCGCAGGATTTTCATCGGCCGCCGGTAAATTTTTAGCATTGTTATTCTATCACCGACAGTTCAGAGACGATTGGGAGCGAATATATGGCGATGTCCTTGTCGGCTCTACCACTACCAGTCTCTACGGACAGAACTCTCAGTATCTTGGCATGAAAAAGTATTGGAAGTGTTTGGGTGAGACTACTGGCAACTTTACTATATTCCCTCTGGGCCATACATATGCGAAGATCCGCGATTGGAACATGAAGATAATTCAGCATGACGAAGATCTGGCGGAACTGTTCAAGAAGAAATTGAAGTGCGCTACGAATTCGAAGCCGAAGCACTTGAGTTTCTTCTATCGGAATACAGCTTTCATGAACATGTGGAAACGTAAGACGACGATGGAGATGAAGCATTTGACAACAGAGATGAAACGTGGAGTTTTCTTTGCCAAGTTTTATGAGAATTCAACTGAGTATCTTAGGGACGAAATCGATGCGAGCAGCTTGAGGGATCGCACAACCTTAGATTTTGATTTGGAAG
Source organism: Candidatus Omnitrophota bacterium (assembly GCA_029931885.1). The sequence continues at coordinate 1,950 of JAOZRJ010000216.1, forward strand.
ACACAAATGCGATGTTTGAGTATTGGAAACGGAAGTGGGGCAAACGTAGATTTGAAAAGCTCTCAAAAGAGAGCGCTGACGATTTACGATTGACAGATCAATTTCATTATGATATAAGTGATTGCAATACAGAAGCAGAATTTATCAAAAAATATAACATGGAATGAGATGCAACCATTGAAAGAAAAGATATTACGTAAGAAGGTGTTGATAAAGAAACATGAAACGATTTTGAAAAAACTCATAGAAACTTGTGGACATGAAGAGACTCACATAGAAGAGTCTTACAGTGATGGTGGATATGATTATTATGCATCGACGACATATACCACGATATGCGACATTTGTGGATCACGGGTTGACAACAGTGTACGAGAACATAATTGGAGATAAAATGACTAAAAGGTCGTTCGCCTTTCAAGAGAAGGCAAAGAACGCTGCAGCGAAAGTAGAGCCTCCGAAGACATCATGGTTCGCCGATGCCGTAGACCTCAAGGAGGGTAAGCAGGTCGAGGAATTAAAGAAAAAAGAAAAGAAATTGACCAAAACATTAGTAGATGAATTCATCAATCTAAAGAAATATTCAAATCGTGAAATCCTATTATCAAAGAAATTTTATGAATTGAAAAATGGACCTTACGTGACAAGGGATTACGATAATGTGTTATCTACAACTATGAACGCAAGGGATGTAGAGGACTGCCTCAATCGTGATGACAATAAAATTGAGTTGATACCCTGTTATCAAAATAAAGCACTGACGGACGAGTGGATCAGACTAAAGGCTTTCATTTCTGTGTTACAGTTCTCCGCGGGAATTGGCAGGAATCTCAAATATATATTGAAGGTCAATGACAAGATCGCTGGATTCATATCTATCGCATCCGACATTATTGCTATCGGGCCGAGAGATGACTTCATAGGATGGGATAAACAAACCAAATTGGAAAATCTCATTTATATAGGGATTGGATCAACTATCGTTCCAACTCAGCCTTTTGGCTTCCTTACGAACGCAGGAAAGCTAATTGCATTGATGTTTTATGCGCAACAAATTGCAGATGATTGGGAACGATATTATTCAAGACCTGGCGATCCGCCGTGTAAGTTCGTAGGATCAACGACTACTAGTCTCTTTGGACTATCATCGCAGTATTTGGGGATGAAGAAATATTGGAAAGTCTTAGGTGAGACGAATGGCAAGTTTGAATTGAATCCACAAGACGATACATACGCGAGAATTCGTGAATGGAATAAGCAAATGTCATTGGTAGATCCAGAAATGGCTGAGAAGTATGCAAAGGCGTTTCCATACTCGACAGTGACCAGTCCACGCAAGAAGAATCTCACATT
>JAOZRJ010000217.1:0-1382 GCA_029931885.1 Candidatus Omnitrophota bacterium
TCTTCGGGAAAGGAGGTGAAGTGATGTTTTACCGTACAAATTGTAAAGGACAGGGTTTGATAGAGTACATACTCATCATCGCGTTGATCGCCATATTGGCCATCGGTGCGGTGAAGTTCTTGAGCAAACGCACGAAAAAGGCGTACAAAGCAGTGGGTGAAAAGATAAGCCAAACGGTTGACCGAAGCCTGCGTGATTCAGGTAAAGCCGATTGAAAAAAGATGTGGAGAAGGTTCGCCATATTCATTTTCTGTCTTTGTCGTTAACCGTTTATTAACGCCCTTCATATATTTACCAATATAACCTTTTGGCTTCATTCCAGGTCTAACTTTGACGACTAATGCTTTTTCTTTTTCACCTGAAAAAGACGAAGCAACCTCTTCAACAATCAAACTTGAATCATGTTCCTCAACATATGCTTTAAGATTAGTTAATAAACGACTTCTTACTAAAGCTGCTTTTTCTATATTCTTTGACTCTTTATCTTTTGATAATTTTCTATATTTATCGCTATCTTTAATAATTTGAGCAATCTCCTTTTGAGACTTTTCTTCAAATCGAAGTGCTTTTTCAACTTTTTCAGTAGCAATATATATTGTTTTTGGCTTAACAGAAACTTTAGTAGTACTTGTTTTTTTCTTTTCCTTCTTATCTTCAAGTAATCCTAATTTACTCAATACTTTCTTACCCTTTTCATCCATGGTGAACTTATAGCCTTTATCTGTTTGACGATAATAAGTTCCGCCATGAACAACACCTTTATAAATAGTTTTTTGAGGATCTAGGGGATCTTGGCCTTTTATAATATTAAGTTCTTTAATGCCATAATGAACAATTTCATCACCTTTAACCAATCCTAATGCTGGGACGTTTTGAGCAAGAGATGTATGTGAGCTTGTTAATAAATCTTTACTTTCAACTTCTTTCCAATCGTCTGAAACTGTATGAACTTCATGAAGTGCAACATTCATGATTTGCGAAGATCCACTTTGATTGTCAGAAGGAATTTGAACTGGCAAGAAATTAACTCCCTCAAGCATTACTTGATTATTAATAACAGGAACACGTGTATTTGTATCCTCAAACACACTTAAGTGAGCTTTTCGAGGATCATCAAATTTCTTTCTATCTCTAATAACAAAATATGATAACTGTTCTTTTCCTTGCGCATCTAGTTGCGTAATCATTCCTGAATCCTGATAAAAAGTTTCTCCTGGATTAAGCTGAAGACCGCTGCCTAAAGTTAAAGTATCTTGAGTCACTATACTTGCTAATGAATGAATAATTTTTTGATTATTCAAATTTGAAAGTTGAGGATTAATAGAACTAATTTGATTAAACGATTTTGCGTTTGTAAAAGTATCTTCATTGGATTCATTGCA
>JAOZRJ010000217.1:1392-3277 GCA_029931885.1 Candidatus Omnitrophota bacterium
TCTCTTGCATTATCAATTCCTATATTTTCAAAAATTGCACTCAATTGTGGTTTCTCTATAATATCGATAGCTTTAAGAGCTGCCATTTCTTTAATCTTTGCTTTTCTATCCTTTACATTCACACCACTGGTTATCCTCGCAATCAATTTTTTTCTTAATTTTGGAAGAACAATATCATCTAACATTGGATCGGCTTGTGATAAATCTTCGAAACTTCTCATCCTAGAAATCACCGTTTTATCATCTTCCTTCGCTGAATGAAGCGCAAAAGAAGCACGACTCGCATGAGTAACACCCGCTTCTTCAAAAAGTATAGCTGTTTCTTTTTCACTCATGCTATCTAATTCTTTAAGAGCTGCAGCTTCTTCCATCGAAACCTGACTCAAATTACTTGCCGCACGAATCCCTATTACTTTCACATCTGAATAACGTCGATTACTTAGTTGCTCTAAAGCAATATCCAACTTACTAATATCACCATTTCCTTGTGGCTGACTTACAAACGACATCAATTGAGTATGAGCAGTAGCTGTGGCTTGAGGCGTATCTTGAATATCAATTCCCATCTCCATCTGAGTATAAGAATCTGTTTTAACTGAAAATGCTTTTAAATCTTGAATACTTTCAATTGTTTTTCCTTCTTCACTGGCTTTAAAAATTGCAAACTTAATTAATCTTGCTGTATTTATCGCATCCGTTTGTGATATTCTCTCTTGAATACCTAAATGAGCAGCCATTTGAGGTGAAACACTTTGCTCTCTTTTAGACTTATTCTGCTGGATAAAGTTAGAACCGATTTCTTCGGTAGAAGAAACACTTAACGTCGCCCATTTTTGTAAAGATGGTTGTTGTTGTAAAAGCTTTTCTGCCGTATTATTAATAGCTTTTTCACTCAAAGAAAGAATCGCTTCAGATTCCTCTTGGGTCTCTGAATAATCTGCTAAATTAGCCAAACTGGTAATACCTGAACCTTCTTTATTCACATTATTAAAAGCATTATTAACAGCTGTTTTAGCAAAAGCTGCTTCTTTTTCATCCATATCTTCCGTTAATAAATTTACAGTAGCTGGCGTACTTGCGGCTGCAATAACAGCGATATTTAAGCGAGATTTATTTGTAGCTGTGGCTTCAACTCCTTGAGTAATTTCAGCACCTTTTCCTGAAGCAAAAGACCGGACAACTGCGTTTGCTCCTGTAGAGTTCATAATCGCTAAAGTATGATTATTCATCGTTGTCTCATTCCACTCTTTATAAATTTCAGAAGCTTCCGTTTTTCTTCTAGTTGGGCCATCTTTAACCCTTGACATTTGCATCAAACCTTTTTGATTTGACTCAGCTTCCATACGATGCGCAATATCCACCATAATTTGTCTTTCGGTTGCTACAATTTCTGCATTCGTATATTCCCCTGTCTTTTTATTTGCCTCCTTCATCTCAAAGAATTTTCTAATCGTCGCTTGATCAACAGACGAGATATGCGCATCTTCCCGAGAAATAACCCATTCAGCCTCTGTATCCATTCTTCCTTTAATATCTTTATGCGTCTTACCTCTTTGCATTGCCTGAACTACATCAGCCATTGAAGCTGAATTTCCTAAAATAAACTTTGCTTTTGCATTTGGTCTTGTTTCAACCTTCGGAATTGACCATGCATCATAAACCTGCATGACAACAACTGTCTTTTTATGATTAGCTGTATTTTCTTCTATAATCTTTTTTACATCTGCACGCGAAACAGATCCTTCACTTGTTGTTCCAACACGCACAATCTCAACATCTCCTGCCTTAAGACCTACCTCTTCTAAAATCTCTTTATTTAGCTGTCTCTTGGTTTCACTTTTTGAATCTACATCTACATCCTTCTGCATTTTACTTTGTATTCTCA
>JAOZRJ010000218.1 GCA_029931885.1 Candidatus Omnitrophota bacterium
AAATTCGAGTTGTTTATTTGACATTAAAAATGTATCACAAGCCTGTTCAAATATTTCTTTATAGCTATCCCAATTAGATATTTCACTAGAAAGATATATTTCATAAACTACATCATTATCCGATACATAGCAGTGCATATGTTTAAATACTTCTTTCATTTCTGCAGCAATTATAATTTTACCATCCCTCATCCAATCAGATTCAGAAGAAATAATATCTTCATGGCTTTGTACTAATTCCTTTTCATGCTCGACTGCCCAATCATATAGGCTTTGTGAAGAATTTTTATAATAACTTACTGTCAACGACGTAGCTTTATTACCCTCTTTATTATATACAATTACAAGCGGTATTCGCTCCTCGTTATGTATTGGCTGTTCCATATTTTCCCAGTCTGTTGAAATGTCAAATGAAAAATTATGATAATTTGACTGATAAGTTATAGTTTCCCAGTTTTTAACAACTGTGGATGTATTAGTATTTAAATTTGATGAATTAATAACACCTTCTTTATTATCCTCATAATACCAAGCAACACTAACTAGCCCCACAGCCATAACTGAAATAAGGATAACAATAACCCAATGTGTAAATCCTGATATGTTTTTCATAATTTAAAAATTTTAGATTATAATATACCTAGTCTACTTAATTGAAATGATGTATTGTCTATCTTCATCAGGTTCACAAATTCACGGAAACTATAATACGCTTCGTTAAACTCTGAATCATTTTGCGCAACAAGAGATACAAGTATTACTCGCTCATCCCCTTCATTCTTAAGAATCAGTGTCATATTCTTGCCAATCTCAGTTCCTAAGTCTGTACATTTCGTAAGGTCTGTATTATCTGATAAGTATGCATAATACCCAATACCAGTGACACTCACCTCTGCAGGGAACAAACACTCGTCGGTACCATTATCTATTTTATCTGCAGTTAAATTATCCTGAATAAGATTAGCCACATCGCGAGCCGATAGCCTACTATCAATTGTAAATGAGGAGGTGCTAATAACAGGGCTGATATACATATCCGTTGCACTCGTACTTTCTGTTTCGGGTATAAAAGTATATCGTTCCGCCGGTGATCCAAATTTGACCGTATTAATAGAATCTGACCCGAAACCTTCTATTTTCCATCCAGTTGGTACGTGACTTGAAAAATTATGCCCAAGATCCTGAGTATAAATATCAACCCAGTCGGATGCATCATAAACTACTTCAAAAATATTTTTGGTCAAAGCCCACCATAATGAGGTTTCCTCCACTGCCGATTCTTCATCTTCAAGGTATGTCAATGTATCATTCTGAATACTAGCATCAATAAACTTTCCTTGAACAAATAAAATAGTTGGCGTAGGTGCATATGGATTTGGATGAGATGCAATTTTCACTTCTCCATTATCATTTTGCAAACCGCGCGTCATAATAACAGATTGGTAATTATTGGTTGCGGTAAAGGGATTATCCTCACTAATTGAGAAAGTGGAAAGAGCATAATATTTAAATGTATAAGAAAAAACCGTACTCATCTGATAATACACACCAAGCACTACAACGGTTACCCCAACAAAAGCAAAAAGACCTCCGATGGCGATCGCCGTTCGCCTCCATACTGTTGTCTTCATTTTAACAACAAATAAAATAATGATTACTGCGATGATTGCAAGTATCGGGAAAATGACATACCATGTTGTTGTATTTACACCAAATTGCGATTCCATAAAATAATTACATTAATAATTAAGTTATAACCATTATAATTATATCATAAATCAATTAATTATTAATCTACAAAAATATGACCGAAATCACCAAAAAAGACGATTTTAATCGTCTCTATGTTATAGGGATATTATAGAGGTTTTTTGAGCTCTTTTAATGAGACCCCACACCATGATTCCCTTTGGTTCGTCAGGTTCGGGGCAGGCAAATCCCGCAAATTCGCTACGCTCAAAACGGGAGTTCAGGGATGTGTCTCATGTTTAATTCATTTGTCTGCATCTCCTACAACAAATACTCTCTTACTTACAGATTTAAATACCTAAAATTTTTATTATTTTTTTATACTGGATTTCATTAATACTATTACACCACATATCCGGCTCTTCTTTTTTCAATTTCAAATAGTTGTTAAAAGAGATCCAATTAGCTTTACTCACTTCACCATCATTGAAATTAAGTTTTGATAAATCAACATCAATTAAAACGACATAACTCTCAAAAAAATGCATTGTATCTTCTCGTTTACCCTTATCTATAAGTTTTAAGTTATTGGCCGTGATTTGAAGACCAATCTCTTCTTCAATTTCGCGTTGAGTGCTTTCTATAAAATTTGAATTTGCTTTAACATGACCACCTACATAAGTCTGCCACTTTCCTCTATTTCCTGAGACATGTTCCGCTCGTTGCGTACGCAGTAATTCACCATTTTTATTTACAATCCAAATATTACTTACTGCATGCCAAATATGAATCGGTTTTTGATGAATTAGACCTCGTAACTCCGATGCAATAATATTGCCATTTTCATCAAAGCATAAAAGAGATTCATTTATATTGCTATATTCTTTTTCAGACATAATATTATTATACTATACTTTTAATAAAAAAAATTCTCTTCTCACATGGATCCTGCCCGCTCGTGCCTTGCGTTACAGACGAGGCTTACTTCAGCGTAATATTTTAACCTTTTTGCCAAGCAACACTGAAAATTGCTTATCAATTGGTTGATCTACATGGCCAACTGGTTGCTTATCGGAATGATCATATTCTTTAATAATTCCTTCTAATGTCTGATTATAAAATATTATAGCATCAAGGCAATTGATAATTTCCCGTTGGAATACGCTAACATAGTGGCTATGTTTTACGAGCCAATCATCAGCTAGTCGATCAGAGAATAAAATAAGACAAATAATTTCTCTATCTCGATAAATTGGTATAATCGCAGATGTATTACGTAATCGTATTTTCCAATAAATCTTGAAAAAAATTTGATTCAAAAAACTATTCCACCGAATCAAAATTTTTGGATAAAAAATATTTTTTTTAAATTCATTACTCAGAAATTTTATTTCTTTTTTAGTGAAATTAATATTTAGTCCATGAGTTGAATATTGTGTCACAAAATTTTTGTTTTTGTTATCTAGCATAAGAAAATGCAATCGTGTAAATCCTGTTTTTTTCTGTAATTCACTAGAGACACGTTTAAAAAAATCCTCAAAATAAACTATTTTATCTTCTAATTCTGTTATTTTCAT
>JAOZRJ010000219.1 GCA_029931885.1 Candidatus Omnitrophota bacterium
AAAATTTATCTGCTTTAGATCTTAAAGTTCCAGAAAAGAAAAAAGATGAAGCGATGGCAACTCAAAGAATTGAGGATTGGATTTTACCGAATGGAACAGAATTTGGCATAGTAAGGTATTTTCAAGATAAACATTATCTTTTGGTAGAAATCAAGGTTCAAGAAAAGCCTGTGCAAAAAATGATTGTTGATTCACAATATTTTGAGTCAGTTGTTACATTAATTCAAGAAGCCAAAGAAGATAATAAGAAAATAGAGATATTTAATAATTTATTAGCTGAAGAGTATAAAGATCCAGCTGTTATGCAAATTAAAGAAGTTGATGATCCCAAAGGTTATTATTGGGACGTCCAATTTACATCGAATCAAAATATTGTTTTGGGTTTACCGGTAGCACGTATCAAAAGAGAAATTGTTGAAGGAAAAATGCAAATACTTTTTAAAGATGTTTCGACTTTAGGGGAGTCCAACTGGCTACTGACCGGTGAAATTCCTTTTGATCGATTTAAAGAAAAATTGGTGCCGCTCGTTCAAGAGCGAAAAGTTATTTATGCTGATGTAAAGAACTTGATTGATCATACAGATAGAGCCTTTATCGAAGATGTAGCCATGATCGTTAAGGAGGAAATTCCTTTATCTGGAGGATTGATTGTTAAAATGTCACCACAATTCACAGATACAGATTATGTTTTAGTTGAAATTATTCGACCAATGTATTCGCCAACGGATATAAATAAACGAACAAATGTTGAGCATGAAACAATGGTAATGACAGCAAAATCTTATTTGAAATTTAAAAAAATATTATCACAGGTTGAAGATCTTGAGACCCTAAAAAAAGAATCAATGGCGCGTATTATTTTGGATAAAAAGATTAAACAAATGAAGCAGTTCAACGAAGTGTTTATTTTAAAAGAAAATAGAGACGATAATGATTTAGGTATAGATATTAAGGATTATCCTTGGAGCTTTGAGATTAAAGATGATAACTCTCAGAGAAGAAGGATTTATGCAATTGGTTCTGATGTGAAAAATGGAAAGATTGAGGTTGTAGAATATTATTTTGAAGATGGTGAATTTAAAAGAAATATAGAGGTCAGAGTTGTAACGCTTTTGAAATCGGAAATAGAAGGATTCAGGAGTTTTGATGATTTGAATGATTTTCATGTAACAGGGGAACTATTAAATCGAGTGAAAGTTACAGATCGTTTTAATTATGATTTATCAGAGGCTGTCAAAATTATTGATATCTTCATAGATTTGGCAAAAAATCCGAAAGATGAAACGATTCGTAAATATAAAAGCGGCTATTTCACATCAACAGTTCAATGGTTTTTATTTCATTATGCAGGTTTAAGCCCTGAAGGAATAGAAGCAAAAGAACTAAAGGTTTTTGGTGATATTATAACGAATGAAATTATAGGGAAAATTGGGTTTAAGCAAGTTATTAGAGAAAATGAATATATAGGATTTCAAAAAGATGTCTTTGTTTTAACACGAAGATCTAAAAATTTTGATAAAGAAAGAGACGTGATCATTAAAAGTTTGGAGGCATATAAACAAAAATTGATTTCGCTTGCTCCTTTTAATACATATGGGCTTAAGTCAGAGTTTATTCATGCAGAGAAAAAAGGTGATCAGTATTCAAAAATAAAACAAGGGTTTATGAATAGTCTTAATGAAGAGAAATGGGAACAAGCTTTTAATATTTTAAATGATCTTAATGAAAAAGCTCCTTATATTAATCATTATGAGACTAGTCGTAATTTAGCTGATGTTCAAAAAGCGATTAAATTATTTTTTGGTAAACATTTAGCAATTACAGAAGATATTGACGATAATATTAATTATTTAACGAGGGTTTTAGCTAATTCAGATATGCGTTATCTTGTGAAAGAGCACCAGGGTGAGTTATGGAATCCTGTTTATGCGATGGCTTTAGGTCCAAAGGAATATCAAAATATTGAAAGGGCTCAAAAAGTAATCTTTGAAATGGACAGGATAGATAAAGATAAAGGAATATTTGACAGAGTTTCTCTCAATGGAACGATGCTTGGTTTATCACAGCAACATTATGAGAAGATTAAAGGTGAAAAGGAATGGTTTAAAGATTATGATTTTTTATTGTGGATGAGTGATCGTTTTAATGGGAAAGAAAACTCGTATAGTTTATCATCAAAATATTTTGATGATGAATGGGCTGAACTTATTGATCAACGCTATGAAGCAATCGATCAGATTATTGAATTCATGAAAAAAGGTGGAGATTTCTCAAATCTTGATTTAGAGGAAAGAGTTCATGCATTATCCAAAGCTATGCAGATAGCTAGTGAAAGAAAATGGACTGATGCGAATCAACCGATGTCTCCAAAGTTGAAAGAAATATTAGCAGCCATTAATAGAAGAAATGGAAATGGTGATTTAGCTATGACCACGGTTGAAGTTTTTCATAAAGCTTTTATAGATATTCAAGAAGTTTTAGATCAGGAAAATAAAGATAAATTAGAGGTGTTTACTTTGCGTAAAAGGTTAGTAGATTTGATTCGCTATCTAGATGTTTTAAATAGGGATAAAGATACTTTTCCTACAAAAATTAAGAAGGAATTGATGGATAAAATTGAGTCTAAGTTTCGCTATTATTTTGAAGAGGTTAATCTTCAATTGGTTGCAATGGCAGTACAGGACATAGAGGCGATTGAAGCAAGACTGGAATTGCAATCGGAGGATTCAAAGGTTGATTTTAATCAAGATGCTAAAAACTTGCAATTATGGACGCTTATTTTTTCAGAACCTGTAATTCAAAATGCTTTGGGAATAGAAGAGCAAGGTGTTTTTGCTAGTTTGCCAAAAAAGATTAGTAAGATCTTTAAATCTTTAAAGGCTCAGCTTTCTGTAGAGGAAATAGAAAGTTTGGATTATTTAGAAATTTCAATCCTTAATAAGACCATGGATGATATTACAAAGGTGAAGAAATCAGATGATCCTGCAATGGCTACTGATGGGGAGGAAATTGAATCTCGAAATTCATCAGTTAAAAGTAAGATGGCGCGGGCAATGCAGCTATCGGAAGATGATCCAAATATACTGGTCGTAGATGTTTCTAGACAATTTAAAGTTGTTGAAGGTTTAGGTAAAGATATTCCGATCGCCTTAGTGTCTAAAGGTGAAGGAACTGAGGCGGTAGAAGCACGGAAGGCGAGAAATCGTAGTGCGGCATTAGCCAAAAAAGAAAATCGTGTTTTTATTGAACCACGTCAAGC
>JAOZRJ010000220.1 GCA_029931885.1 Candidatus Omnitrophota bacterium
TCAGGATTAAATCGCCCACAACTAGAGACTCTATTTGTTGAGAATGGCGAGAAATTTTTTCGCGACATTGAAGAAGATATTGTTTTTAATGTCAGTAGAGGGGACGGATTGGTAATAGATTGCGGTGGTGGTGTTGTTTTACGAGAAGAGAATATTAACAATTTGAGATATAATGGGGTTATTATTTATCTTGAAGCTTCGCCGGAAGTTATTTATCAAAGAATTAAAGATGAGTCGCATCGACCGCTTTTAGAGACTGAATACCCGCAAAATAAAATTAAAGAACTTTTGGAAAATCGTTGTTCATTTTATCAAAAAGCAGATTATACGGTCAGCACCTCCAGCAAAACTATTGATTCAATCGTTGATGAAATTGTGAAATTAATTTCTGATGACAAATCTTGATGGACTTCTTGTTCTTAACGCTATTGCAGGCCTAGGCCCTGTCCGAATTAAAAAGCTTTTATCCTTTTTTTCCTGCGCAGAAAATATTCTTAAAAGTTCTGAAGATAAACTTATTTTATCAAAAATTGTTCCGGCCAGTGTTGCAAAAAACATTAAACAGTTTGATGTCGATGTTTTTTTAGAAAAAGAATACGTGTTAATTAAGAAACACAATATCCATGTTATTTCGTATCAGCACAAACAATATCCATTAAGTTTAAAAGAAATTTCTGGTTTTCCGGTAATTCTTTATGTTAAAGGAGCGTTAAGTTTTTTGGATAAGAATGCCGTTGCGATTGTGGGATCCCGTCGAGCATCTGTTTATGGTTTATCTGTGGCCGAAAAGTTTGCAATGGATTTATCGGATTTTGGGATTACAGTTGTTTCAGGCTTGGCGCGCGGTATTGATGCATCTGCGCATCGCGGTGCCTTGCGAGCTAAAGGGAGAACTTTGGCGGTCTTAGGAAGCGGATTAGCGTGTATGTATCCTGCGGAAAACAAAAAATTATTTGATCAAATTGTTTTAAACGGAGCAGTTTTATCTGAATTTCCGATGGAGACCAAACCCTTAGCATGTAATTTTCCAAGAAGAAATAGGATCGTGAGCGGTTTATCTTTAGGGGTTGTGGTTGTTGAAGCTGCAAAAAGAAGCGGCGCATTGATTACTAGCGACCTTGCTCTTGATCAAGGAAAAGAAGTCTTTGCTGTTCCAGGGAAGGTAAATACATCAACGGCGCAGGGAGTTAACAATTTAATTAAACAGGGCGCGAAACTTGTTAGTTGCGTTGATGATGTTATTGAAGAGCTTGGACTAGAGCTTAAACGGAACTTGTCTGCCAGCAAAGAGGAAGAAACCAAGGAAGGTATAAATCCTAATATAGGCCTTACAGGTGACAAAAAAGATGTTTTTTCTTTACTTTCATCTAAACCAATTCATATTGATGTCCTTTCAGAAAAGACGGAATTTTCCATTTCAAAATTATCCTCCATTTTACTTCGCCTGGAGCTTAATCGTCTGATTAAGCAATTGCCAGGAAAATTATTTGTCAGAATTTAAAAATCGACTATAATAAGTATACTTATATTAATATAAATATACCAAAGGATATTTATGGCAAATTCATTAGTTGTTGTTGAATCTCCTGCAAAAGTTAAAACAATCAATAAGATTTTAGGTAAGGCGTTTAAGGTTGTCTCTTCTATGGGGCATTTAATTGATTTGCCTAAGTCAACTCTGGGGATTGATATTGAGGACGGGTTTAAGCCGAAGTTGATTATCATTCGGAGCAAGCGAAAAACTCTGAAAATTCTCAAAAAAGACGCTGAAAAAAAGAAAAATATTTATATTGCAACAGACCCCGACCGCGAAGGAGAGGCTATTGGATGGAATCTTGCGCAAGAAATTGGCGAAGGAAAGAATATCTATCGTGTAAGTTTTCATGAGATTACAAAAGAAGCTGTTTTAAAGGCTTTTGAGAATGTGCGTGAATTTGATAAGAAAAAAATCGATGCGCAGATTGCACGCCGTGTTTTAGATAGGCTTGTAGGTTATCAATTAAGTCCTTTGCTGTGGAAAAAAGTCGGATCAGGATTGAGCGCAGGACGCGTCCAGTCCGTTGCATTACGTTTAATTGTCGAGCGTGACCGTGCCATTACCGCCTTTGACCCTAAGGAATATTGGCAAATCTCTGTTGATTTAAAAAAATCTGACAGCGAAGATATTCTAAATGCTTCTTTGGATAAAATTAGCGAGGAAAAACCCGACTTAAAGACAAAAGAACAAATTGATTCTATCGTCGATGAGTTAAAAAATAAGACATTTCAGATTGCAGATGTTACCGAAAGAGATGTGAGGCGAAACGCACTGCCGCCTTTAATTACAAGCACGTTACAGCAGGAAGCTTTTAATAAGATAGGATTTAATACAAGTAGGACTATGATGGTTGCTCAGCAGCTTTATGAAGGTATTGATTTAGGCGACGGGGAAACAGTTGGTTTAATTACTTATATGCGTACAGATTCTGTTAATATCGCAGATGTAGCCAAGGCGCGCGTGCGAGAATTTATTGAAAAGAATTATGGAAAAGAATATTTACCGGAGAAACCAAACGTATATAAATCAAAGAAAAGTGCTCAGGAGGCTCATGAGGCGATTCGTCCATCTGATTCTTTTAGAAAACCAGATGACATTAAGGCATTTTTGACAGATGAACAGTATAAAATTTATGAATTAATTTGGCGAAGATTTGCGAGTTGCCAGATGACACCGGCTGTTTTTTTGCAGAAAAAAATTAGTATTTCTGCGGGAAAGTTTGCTCTAAGCACATCGGCATCGAGTTTGAAGTTTGACGGATACCTTGCTCTTGAGCAGGAATCCCGCGATAAAGATTCAGATATTGATCTTTCGCAGTTTAAGAAAGACGATACGCTTGATCTTTCAGGTGTTAACCCTACGCAGCATTTTACAAAACCACCACCTCGTTTTTCTGAAGCAACTTTGGTTCGCGCTCTTGAAGAAGCTGGGATTGGCCGGCCAAGTACGTATGCTCCGATTATTAATACGCTTGTTATGCGCAATTATGTTTATCGGGAAAAGGGATATTTTAGCTCAACGGAATTGGGGAATACAATTATTGATATTCTTGTTGAGTATTTTCCGAAAATTATGGATATTGGGTTTACGGCAACGATGGAAGAACACTTTGATTTAATAGAAGAAGGGGATCTCAATTATTCTGAACTTTTAAATGAGTTTTATACGCCATTTAAAGAAGAGCTTGATTATGCGACGGAAAATA
>JAOZRJ010000022.1 GCA_029931885.1 Candidatus Omnitrophota bacterium
CTAGAAAAGAGCGTTGTTTTTCCTGTGCCATTTGGCCCGGTTAATCCAATCTTCTCATTCCTGTAAATGCCAATGGACACATCACTGAAAAGTGTTCGATTAGTAAAATTCTTTGAAAGATTTGAAATTGTTATCATAATTCAGATTTTAGATTACTTATTTCTTGAGCTGTCACTCTGCGCCACATTCCAAGCTTCAAGCCGCCTAATTTCAAGCACCCCTGCTGTTCTCTTTTTAAATAAACCACCTGATGACCAAGCGAAGAAAACATTATGCGAATTTGCCTCTTGCGTCCTTCATGGATTGTTATTTTTAAAAATGTTTGATTGTTGCGAGTTCTAACATTAGAAATTTTACAAGGTACTGTTTTTCTTCCGCCTAAAAAAACTCCTTTTTCCAAACGTTCTTTTTCTTTTAACTTTAAAACATTTCTTATCTTAACATCATAAACTTTATCAATTTTAAATCGAGGATGTGTCATTCGATGAGCAAGATCCCCATCGTTTGTAAAAAGAAGCAGTCCTTCAGTATCTTTATCTAAACGTCCAACCGGATATAAATGCTTCAATTTTCTCGGCAAAAGATCTGAAACTATTCTATCAGCAAAACGATCTTTAAGGGTCGTTACATATCCGCGCGGTTTGTTCAAAAGAACATAATCGTATTGCTTTCCTTTAACAGAATCATTATCTAAACAAACGCGATCACGTTTTTCATCAATAGGCGTAGACGGTTCAAAAGTTATCTTTCCGTTAACAGAAACTCTGCCCTCTTTAATGATATCCATAGCTTTCCTTCGAGAACATACACCGCTATGAGATAAAAAAACTTGTAATCTTATCTTATGTGTTTCGTTGTCGAATTGCTTCATAAAGCACAATGGCTGCTGCAACAGAAACATTTAAAGAGTCAGCCTTTCCTTTCATTGGAATTCGGATCAAATGATCAGCTGCGCTGCGCCACAAATCACTTAACCCTTTCTGTTCACTACCCACAGCAATTGCGAGTCCTGCTTGCATGTTAATTTTTACATAATCTTCTTTTCCATCTAAAAAAGTAGCGCAAATTTTAATATTCTTTTTCTTTAAAAAAAAGATAGCCTCTGTTCCAGTAGACTGAACAACTGGAACAGAGAAAATAGTTCCAATGCTTGAACGAATAACATTAGGATTATAAATATCTGCAACTTTATCACATACAATAACGCCATCAATACCCGCTCCATCGCAAGTCCGTAAAATTGCGCCCAAATTTCCTGGCTTCTCAAGCGACTCTACAATAAGCAGTAAAGGATATTTTGATAATTTTAAATCCTGAAGCGAATACCTAGGTTGGGCGCAAATAGCCAAAACTCCTTCACTTCGGTGACCGAAAGAAATCTTTGCAAAAACCTCCTTGCTGACATAAAAGATATTTTCTGACTTTTTTGTAATGCTTCTAATAATCTCCTGATGCTTATCTTGTTTAATTAATTCATTCGATAAATAGAGCTCTTGAAAAGAAATTTGGGCTTCTTTAGCTCTCAATACTTCTTTAATGCCTTCTATGATCATCAATCCAGATTCATCACGGCCGCTTCTCTCTCGAAGCCGAACAACACTTTTAATCTTAAAATTCTTAAAACTTGTAATTTTATTATCGTAAGGCATTTTTAAAAGTTGATAAAATTTTTGTATTGGGTCGAAAATTCTTTGTGTCCCAAGATTCAATTATCTTTGCTTTTTCCTTTGGCCAAAGATCTTGATATGTTTCCCATCCCGTTTTAACTCCTTGCCGATTCACCCACGGAACATTATTGTAATAGCTAAATACTCCGTCAGGAAAAGATGCATTTTTAATGGCTTTATACGTCCAATATGTCCAATGAAAATCAAATTGCTCAAAACATTCCAAAACATCTTTGAGCCAATTAACTTCACCATATCTATTTTCTCTATAATTAACTCCGAACTCCCCGACAAAAACAGGAATAGAGCGTTTTCGTGCAATTTTTGCATAATATTCAATACTTTTCTTAATAACAGACTTATTGCATACCCCATTTTTGCATTTGGATGGATATGACAAGAAGGGAACAAAATTAAAAACAAAATCAATTGGCTGATAATAATGAATGCTAAGAGCTAAATTGTCATCTTGAAATTGATCCAAACAATCTATGTCAGTCGCCCATTTATTACCCTCAATAAAAAGAATATGATTCTTATCTATTTCTCGAATACGTTTTATAAGAATTTTATAAAAACGATTCAGCATTTTATCACTACCCAGCACAGATTCATTTAAAACATCATACCCTGCCACGAAAGAACAATCTTTATACCGATCAGCCAAGAATTCCCATAATGAAAATGTTCGCTCTTGAAAATTCTTGCTTTTCCAAAGGTCTGCCTTACCAAAACTATCAGAATGCCAATCATGATTTTGACATCCAGGAGCTGCATGTAAATCTAAAATAACAAAGATTTTATATTTTGAAGCCAACTCTATAATCTGATCTAAATAACGAACGCCTTGCTTACTATACCTAAAAGGCGATGACTCAATAAGCCGATAATGAAACGGGACTCGAATACAATTCATCCCTAAGCGTGCAATATTTTGAATATCTTTCTCTTGAATAAAAGAGGAGCGAAAACTTTTTTCAAAATTAATTAAGGCAGTCTTTCCTAACTTTCTTGAAAAATTCTTTTTAAATTCTTGCTCTGGGATATTAAGCGAATGCAAAATATACCCTTCCATCATAAGCCATCCGCCCAAATTGACGCCTTTTAAAACAATAGGCTTATTTTGAAAATCAAGAATCTTTGTCTTTTGTGTTCTTAAGAATTGATTTTTCACCGAATTAATCCTTCTGATCGAAGAAAATCTCTAACACCGTTAATGAAGATGTCTTTTGATTGAGCATAACCTTCATTATGAGATCCTGAAATTTGAAGAAATTCTTTTGGAGGGCAAGCAGCTTCAAAAAGCTTTTCGCCTAAATCAAATGGAACAATTTCATCCTCTGCGCTGTGAATAAATAGCTTCGGAATCTTAAGAGTTTTTACTTTTGAAAATGAATCCATTTTTGATTCTAATAAGAATCCCGGAAGAAACGGATATATTGTTTTAACCATGTCCTGCATTGAAGAAAAAGAAGAATCAATAATCAAAGCAGCTAATTCACATTTTGTCGCAAGATCAACCGCAACAGCTCCGCCCAAAGATGCGCCATAACCAATAATTTTTCGTGGATGGACATCATTACGCATTAAAAGATAATCAAAAGCAGCTTGAGCATCTTTGTAAACACCTTGCTCGCTTGGAACACCTTCACTTTTTCCATATCCGCGATAATCAATAATAAAAATGTTTAAACCTAAATCATAAAACCAAGAAACCTTTTCAAACCGATGGCTAATATTACCTGCGTTCCCATGGAGAAATAATAATGTACTTCGCGCCTTCTTATTTGCAAAAAACCAACCATTAAGAATGACTCCATCCTCTGTCTTAAAATAAACATCTCTAGCCTGTGGATTAAGCGACACAGGCTGAATCGTATTGTCCTTGTCCGGAAGAAAAATGCTTTTATTTTCAACATAACGGACAAAAAAAACAAAAACAACGATGGAAACAAGAATTAAAACAAATAATTTCATTCTTTTTCCTTTAAAATGATTTTATTTTTCTTAATAAGCTCATGCATCATGCGAATAGCTTTCAAAACCGTAGACATATCACACGGCTTAGAAATATAGTGATCTGCTTCAAGAGAAAATCCTTTTTTGACATCTTCAAGCTCTCCTAGAGCTGAAATAATAACAACTGGTTGCCATTTTAAAGGCAATGGATTTTCTCTTAATTTTCTCAAAATTGTTAATCCATGCATATCAGGCATAATTAAATCTAATAAAATAATATCAGGATCTTCTTTCTTAATTTTATCCCAAGCCTCCTGCCCATTTGATGCCCGAACGACCGCATACCCTTCTCGCTCAACAGATCTAGCCATAACATCCAAGGTCTCTATCTCATCGTCAGCCATAAGAATTTTAATTTTGTCCATCGTCAACCTCTAAAAATTCATTATTAAAAAAGTAGCTATAAATTATTTCTTGGCCGAAGAATAACTATCCAAGTTATAAATAATTTCATTCGCCGGCTTAGAAAGCTTATCAATATTTATATTAGCTTTTTTAAGAAATTCTACAGCTAAAGTATCGTGAAAATCTGAAAAAACAACCACTCGCTTAATTCCTGCAGCGATCAAGGCCTTCGCACAAGTCGTACAGGGCATATTTGTTACATAAGCTATCGAGCCATCAACAGAATGCCCTTTTTTTGCAGCTTGCATTAATGCATTCATTTCAGCATGATTAGTTCGAATACAATGATTATCAACAACCCAACATCCTACATCTTCGCAATGATCATCCCCGGGAATAGATCCATTATATCCGGTTGCGATAACATTCTTATCCTTCACTAAAACACACCCGCAATGCATCCTTGGACATGTTGCCCTTTCAGAAGCTAACATTGCTAATTTTAAAAAATACTCATCCCATGACGGTCTTTTACTCATATTAATCTCCTTACAAAGTATATTTATACTTATTAATAAATATCATAATATCAAATCAATGGAAGTTTTCAAGATTTATAAATCTTTAAGCTAGCTGAGAGCAAAGGCTCTCTAAAATTTTCTGAGCCCCCAATTCTAATGCCTTAGGGTCAGTCAAGAGGCTCACAACAAGATAAGGTTCTTCGTTAAAATCAAAGAAATAGCCCGGATGAACAAAAACATTCTTATCCTTTAAAAGATTTAATGCAAAACTTTCCTCTTCTATTTTACGATTAAGATGTAAAACAATGTACCATCCTCCTTCCAAATCAAGAACTTCACAAAAATTATGATATGGCTGAAAGATTCTTTGAATCGTATTTTTATTCTGAATGAGGCGCTTTTTAATATTTCCCTGTATTTCTTCTTTAAGAAACAACCATTCTTGCAATGCATTCTGAGAAGGTGTATTAACGGAAAGATACGTATCTGCTATAATTTCTAAACGATTCAATGCCTCTTGTGTCTGCTCTTTCGGTCCAGATGCCAGAATCCATGACAACTTCATCTGAGGCATTCCTAAACTTTTCGATAAACCACCTAAAACAAAAGTCAAAACATCATTATTCTCACACAAGCTACGGACATTTTCTTCATTCATTTGTAATAAATAATCAGAAAAAACTTCATCACAAATAATAGCTAAATGGTGTTGTTTACATATTCGATTAATAGCTTCTATTTCTGATTTCTTAACAAAAGATCCTGTCGGATTATTAGGATTAACAAGCACAATAGCCTTTGTTTCAGAACAAATCATTCTCTCTAAAGATGCAATATCAATCTGCCATATTTTATTATAAGAAAGTGGATAAAAATCAATTTCAACATCATTTAAATTTGCTAAGAATTCAAACAAAGGATAACTCGGGCTAGGCAACAAAATATGTTCTTTTGGGTTTAAAAGAAGACGGAATAAAAATGCATATGCCTCACTCGTGCTCGACGTTAAAACAATCTTCTCTGAAGAAACGAGAAAACCACTTTCCTGATAAGATGTCACCAATGCATTGCGAGCACCAAGACCTCCAAATGATGAAGGCTGATAAATTATATTATCAGAAGTGTCAAAGGCTTTGAGAATTTGTCCTTTTGGATAAAAAAGATTACATTTTGTCGGATTTGATTCTGTTAAATCCAAGATTTTATGATTTTGTTTCTTTAGATCGTCTAAAAAAGAAATGAGGGGATTTTTTTCTAAAGACCAACCTGTTCTCCGCGAAAACATAAATTTAGATCAACGCCTCCAATCTTCTTGAAGCTTTTTAATCTCTTGTTCTTTCTGTTTTAATGTTTTCTCCAGCTTTAAAAACTCTGACTTTGCGATCCATTGATCTTCAGATTCTTTTTTCTTCAATAAGCTTGCATTGATTCTTTTTAAATCTAAAATTTCATCTTTTTGAGTCTTTAAATTAAATTCAATTTTTGAAACTTTTAAAAGTAAATTCTGTTTTTCTTTATTCAAAACTTCTAGATTATGCTTAATATCTTTCTTTTCACGATTACTGCTCAGCCTTAAAGAATATTCTTTTTCTCTTTCAGTTTGAGCTTTTGTAAGCTCAATCTTTATTTGTCGCATCTCATTTGTTCGCTGCCCCATAGAAGATTCTTGCTCATGAAACCACTTCTTCTCTCTCTTCAACTTTTCCTGTATTTTAATATTTTTTTGTTTTTCTTCCTTGATCCTCTCTAGGCTTCTTCTATGTTCAATCTTTACCTTATCAATCTCTTGATTAAGCTGACCAATACGCTCTTTTAACTTTAAAGCTGCTTCTTGCCACTTTTTTTCTTCATCGGAAAGGCTTATCTTCTGTTCCTGCTTTCTTTTTCTTTTCTTTCGCTTCTTTTCTTCTGATGGAAAAAAGAAAATAACGACAAAAAGAACAATCCCGACAAAAACACTTAATAGGATAACTAAATCTTTGGTTGGCATAATTTTTATAAAATAATTAATAGAGGTTAAAATTTGATTGCTTCATCCATATTATACTTAAAACAATACAAAAAAGAACAGAAAATCTTTATTAAATAAAAGCCCTACTTAAAAACAACTTTAAGTAGGGCTTAGCGAAGACATATTTTACAACTTTATAAAAGAACGATTAACTACTAAAAAGATAGCACAAAAAACACCAAAAAAAACCTTTTGAAGCAAAAAAAAAGGAAACGCTTTCTTTGAGCCCCCTACTTCACTTCCTCAATCGCTATACCGTCTTGCGTCAACTCTTGAGCTGCTGATTGCAAAAGAGCCATCGCAGAAATTAAACGACTGCTTAAAACTTTTACTCGGCCTTCACGAATAGCTATCGCATCTTTCAATCCTTGAACATAAGTATTCTGGACGATTAATGTTTGCTGCTGATTATACACCAAAAGTCCAAGCGTAATAATGATAACTAGTTGGACAAGGGCGATAATTTGCCATAATTTAAATTTTTTTCCTAAATCCTGAGATTTCATTGTTCCTCCTTTTATTAAAATATATGATTATGTATTATACTTCATTTAATCTAATAAACAAATATCTTTTAATAATCATTTATGCAATTGCGCTTTCATGAGGTGAATCTCTCAAGAATAATGCCGGAGTCTTAATAAGGTTCGAAATATTTCGAACTAAATTTAAATTCGGATCTTGAGGCATTCCAAAAATATTAATATCGGCTGACGGAGTCTTATTAAATATTTCCGGAAATTTTCCTACTAAAACTTCAATATCTATCTCAGACGGAAAACGCATTATTTCTGCTAAGCGAGATAAATAGGCGATCCCTTCATCTTTTTCTTTTCGATTATCAGCAATTTGAAGCAATCGAATTCTTCCTTCCCAATTTTTTTGAAGCTGCAAAGCAATTAGTATAGACAAATCTATATTTGGGCTTCCTTTACGAATCCAAAGATTTATCATTTTTTGATCTTCTTTTTCTTCTATTTGTCCTTGCGTTAAAATAATGAGCCCTAACTTCTCAATACAAGCTTGCTTAACTATTTGATAGGACTCTTCATCATTGCCAGAAAATCCCGGCAAAATATAGAAAAATGTATTCGGAGGAAAATGAGTTGCCCCCATTGTTTGCAAAATAGTTGTACATCCCGACAAATAATCAGACGTTTGAGCACTAATAGTTGTTGTCAAGATTCCATCTTCTTTTATCGGTTTAAGAATTTCTATTACTTCTTCTCGCTGTTCCTTTTCAACCGTTTTATTCGTCAGGTGAAAAACCGTTAGTCGACCGCTAGGATAAACAATAGAACGAATTATTGAAAGAGCTGATGAAAAAGTATTAATATTTTCAGCAGGAATTATAAGGTTTGGTTTCCATATCTTGGGATAATATGGTAATTTCTCAACTATCTTAGCCAGTTGCTCTGTAATAAAAATTAAAAGTCCGCTCCTGACATCAGGAGAATGCTTTTTTGTTTCCTGGCGAACTAATAAAAAATAAATAACACCTATCACAAGCATTGCGATTAAACTAAATCGTGCATCAATAAGAAACATCACGCCTAAACATCCAATAGTCCCAAAAAAAGAAATAATTTTGGATATACGAAACGACGGACGAAAGCTTGAAATTCCTATAAACTGCTCAATAAAAACAGAAAGATTTATCAGGCCATAAGTCATAAGAAAAAACATTGTCAGAAGGCTTGCTACCTGATCCAGTGTCCCTGCCAGGATTGTTATCAAGGCAATAAACGATGTTAAAAGAATTGCTGTTGTTGGTTCTCCTTTTTTATTACGGGTCATAAACGGCTTTAAAAAAGGAATTATTGTATTATTGCTTAACGCAAAAAGCGTTCTTGGTGCAGCAACACACATATTTAAGGCCGAAGAAAGAGTGGCGCCCATAATGCCGACGAGAATCGGTAACCGCCATCGCCCCATATCTACAACAACTGCAGCATTGTTAATTAAGTCTTGTGATGAAATATTTTTCCAAAACCAAATTGCCAAACTAATATAAATAACAATACTTACAGCAGTCGCAGAAAGCGTCCCTCGAGGAATGCTTTTCTTCGGCTCAGAAAGCTCCCCAGACATAGAAAGTCCAGCCATAAAACCAGTAACTGCAGGGAAAAACACAGAAAAAGCACGAAAAAAATTTCCGGAGAAAGTTGGTATGTTTATCATAGGAACTGAAGAACTCATTGAATGTCCTAAAAAAATCGAAACTAAAGAAATAACCACGGCAGCAAAAATTCCATATTGAATACGAAATGCTAATCTAGCACTGCAATAAGAAACAATCAAAATGCTTACCCAGGCGGTTAAACAAACCACCAAGAAACTATGCTCGGGAAATACATAAACCCAACATTCACCAAAACCAACAATATAAAAAGCAACTGAAATCGCCTGAGCCAAATACAAAGGAATACCAATTGCTCCACCAGCTTCTACTCCTAATGATTTTCGGATAATGGAATACGCTCCACCATGTCCTATACGAATATTTGTAACAATCGAGGATACTGACAGCCCTGTGGAAAGACTAATAACATTGGCAAGTGCAATAATAATTAACGCACCAATAATTCCGACTTCGCCAACAACCCAGCTTAATCGTAAATACATGATAACGCCAAAAATGCTTAAAAGGCTGGGAATAAAGACACCCTCAATAGTGCCGAATCGCTTTAATGACAATTGTATCTCCTTACTGTTTTTATTATTTTATATCAGATTCTTAAAAATTTCTACCTTTAGATAAAAAATAAGGTGATTTCTTGAAGAAATCACCAATCTAAAGTTTTTTTATAAATATTATTAAATAAATCTTTATTTTAATATTTTTATTTTAGCAACCCTGGCCAAAAACGAATCCTCTAAAAAATAAATATTATCCTTAATAAGCCGTTATTAAAACTTTTTGCAAGATATTAAATAAGTATCCTGTAAAAATAATCCCTAAAGCCGTAATCGAGAAAAAAATCAAAATTAATTGTAAGCGCATAGCTCTTCTTAAAATAACAGCCTCTGGAAGACTCAACGCCGATGTGGCCATCATAAAAGCTAACGCAGTTCCCAAGGGAACTCCTTTGCGAAACAATGCAACCGCAATAGGAACAATGGCTGCACAACTTCCGTACATAGGTATTCCTAAAGCTGTAGCTAATGGCACAGAGAAAATACCTGTTCGCCCTATAATGGCGTCGATGGTTTCCTTAGGAATATAATTATGAATAACAGCACCTATGCCAACGCCTAAAATAATCCAAGCCCATAATCGTTTTAAAATAGATACTGCCTCATTAATGCCAAATAAAATTCTCTGCTTAATTCCTTTATATTTAACCGATTTAAGAAGCCCTTCATCATTATCAATCAAATCTTTAACTAAGTATCTTTCTAAGTTCATTTTTCCCAGCAAAATCCCTGCAGAAATACCTACAATCATTCCGCTTGCGATATAAAGAAGAGTGATTTTCCATCCAAAAAATCCAACCATTAAAACAACCAAATATTCATTAATTAAAGGTGACGTAATCAAAAATGAAAACATAGCTCCTAAAGGAATTCCCATTTTTACAAAACTTAAAAAAATAGGAATCGACGAACAAGAGCAAAAAGGTGTAAGCGCGCCAAAAAGTGAAGCAAAAAAATTTGCGAAACCCTTCTTTTGATTCAACCAAAGCTTTAATCTCTCCTGGTCTAAAAAGCTACGAAAGAATGCTAAAACTGAAATAACAAAAAATAATAAAAATAAAATTTTTATCGAATCGTAAATAAAAAAATGGATAGCCCCACCGAAACGCGATTGAGGATCGAGATTTAGAAACGAATAAACGCACCAATCAACGGCTATTTGCAGCATGAATCTCCTTCAGATTTTTCATTTTGGCAGCAAGACTTTGTTTGACATTTCTCTTCCATCTTCTTATCCATCTTCTCTACGCAATTCTTAAGAAACTTTACAAAAAAATTTTCCTTTTTTGATGGTTGCTGTTGCATATTTCCCCCTTTTAATAATTTTCATTGATAATAAATTCAAAAAGCTCTTCTGTCAACTTTTTTCTAAAACACTAAATCTTTCTTGAAATTGTGAGACTAATAAATTACAATCATTTCAGAAGATTAAACATAAAAAGAACAAAAAATAATCCCACGTAATTCACAAATTAATTGGCAGTGGACCCCTGGGATAAATTCGGGTAAATAATTTGCAAAAATTAGTACTTATGTAAATTATGCCCTCTTTTACACAAGGAGACAACAATGAAAAAACTTTTTTTCTTTCTTTTTGGCATTAGCATATGTTTTTTTATGGCTGGGTGCCAAACAACAGCTGTAAGCCAAAGAAACGTTAACGAACTTTCAACCCGTATTCATGTTTTAGAAAATGCAGTAAACAAAAAAGACAGGGAAATCAGATATCTCCAAAACGAAGTTACCAATTTATCTGATCAGATTTCCAAAAAAGACGAAGTGCTTGCAAAAATCGCTAGACCGAAGAAACCAAGAAAGATTTCAACTTCAAAAACCGACACCTTGGGCATTATTCGAGTTGCAGCAAAACCCGAAGAAATTCAAGCTGCTCTAAAGAATGCCGGCTATTATCAAGGTAATGTTGATGGAAAAATTGGACCCAACACCATCAATGCCATTGGAAACTTCCAAAAAGATAACGGATTGACACCTGACAGCATTATCGGAAAAAGAACCTGGGAAAAACTAAGGATTTATCTCAATATTAATTGATAGTGGAGTAATTGTATAAGAAATAGGGATCTATTTAGCAATAAATCCCTATTTTCTTTTGTTTCAGACCATATAATGGAGCAAAAGATACTTATCTCTTCTTAATATTACGCACAGATCTATTTAAGGCCTTGATCATTCGCTCTTGAGCTTGTTTCTGCGTCAAACCTTCAGTCAAATTATCATCACAAATTGCAGCATAACCCTTACGATTCCTCATCTTAAAAATCTTTATTTTCTTTTCTACCGTCATTATTACTCCTTTCGCTTAAAACACCAATAAACTTTCTCAATACAACGTCTCTAAATTCTAAATATCTAATTTAATTATACCGAGAAAATCCTATTTGACATAGGTTCTTTTAGTAAATAAAATTTCTAGGCAACAAGACCAATATCCTAAAATCATTTTCTTATTTTGCAATTTAAGATGAAATAGGTATATAATCCTTTTATGTATAAATTAAAAATATCAACAGAAAAAAGACAACAAATTCTTGATATTACGCAATCCGTTAAAGACGCTATTGCAAAAGAAAACTTTTCCAACGGAATCATTACGGTTTTCTCACCTCATACAACAGCTGGTATTACCGTTAATGAAAACGCTGATCCTAACGTCAAAAAAGATATAAATTATTTTCTATCTAAAATGGTTCCCGAAAATTCTGGATTTTCTCACTGCGAAGGAAATTCTGATGCCCACATCAAAGGAAGTCTTGTTAATTTTTCCCAAAACTTTATTGTCGAAAACGGCCAACTCCAACTCGGAACATGGCAGGGAATATTTCTGATGGAATTTGACGGACCACGCCCACGAGAAGTATGGATAAAATTTATCTCTGAGAAATAATTTAAACAAACTATTTCTTTTAAAATTCATATTAATCTT
>JAOZRJ010000221.1:0-1239 GCA_029931885.1 Candidatus Omnitrophota bacterium
GTTTTGGATTGGGCATTGGTATGCCGGAAGACATTGTTAAATGTACGCGTATGGGTTGGGATATGTTTGATTGCGTGATTCCTACAAGAGAGGGTAGACATGGTAAGCTTTTTTCTTTTGTAAAAAATGATATCAATGTTGAAAATTTTTATAAAACAACAAACATTAATAACGCTAAATTTAAAGAAGATTTTTTAGTAATAAACCCCAAAAGCAAGCTATTGGAGCTAAAAACATATTCTAGCGCTTACTTGCATCACCTTTTTAAGATTAAAGACCCATTGGGCCCAAAATTAGCTAGTTTAAACAATCTGGAGTTCTTTCTTGACTTGATGCGTAAAATATGTTACTCTATTAAGTCAAATGAATTTTAAAATTATAAAACTAAAAAATTTAAAAAGGAGGACTGATATGAAGAGAGATAGAGAATATTGGGAAAGTTTTGGTGATGAAGAATGTGGTGGGTTTAATCTTGATGGTATTTCGGAAGAAATATGGAAGGAATCAAATAATTTCAGAGTATTTATTTTTTGGTTTACCGTTGGCGGTATTGTTTTGGCGGGCTGGTTAAATTATGTTTTTGCTTAGCTTTCAAGATTGTGACAAAAATAAAAAAGGGCAATACGTTTATAAAACGTCTGCCCTTGTTTTTTTGTAAACGACTGTTTATGCCGTTTCCAAAAGGAAATTTTTGATATCTTCGTACATTGTTAGAACGTTGTTCTTGGCAGATTCATCGATTTGTTTAAGTCCCATCATGTAGTGAGGGAGGAAATATTCGTGATATTCTGCTTTCAGATAATCAGCGATTTCTTTTGCAATCGGCAGGGGGATAAGCCTGTCTTTTGTGCCGGCAAGAACCATGCATTTAGAATAAATATCATAGTCTTTGATTATTGTTTTTCTGAGTGCAAGTTCCAAGAGAACATCCCCTGATTCCCAAACCAGAGATTCATAAATTTTCATTCTTTCGTCAAATGGAAAATCATCATCAAAAACACCATAGCTGGTTCCTGAGAAACTTCTGTCTACTGGTTTGTTCCAGAAATTCCAGGAAAACGAACTGCCAAAAGTTTTTAAAATTGTCATCAAAGGAATTTTTTCTTTGATTCCAGCAAAAGGCGCGGGTGCTACCAAGACTATACTGCCTAGACTTGGACTGCAGGGTAAATGTTTAGCAAGTAATAATGCCAGCAAAGCACCTCTCGAATGGCCGAGTAAATGTATTTTTTGTTCAGG
>JAOZRJ010000221.1:1249-2462 GCA_029931885.1 Candidatus Omnitrophota bacterium
CACTAATTTCATGAAATTTTGTTAGGAGCCAAAAGCAGTCAGAAAGCATTGAATTACAACCAGTATTTGCATCCGGAATCTCACTCATGAGCGTCGTTCTTCCTGGTAAATTTATAGTAACAGTATTAAAAAATTCTGCGAGGTATAAATCCAAATCCATGAAACAATCTTCACCTTTGTTGAAAATTCCCGGAATCATTATGACATAATCTTTGTTTTCCATTTTTTCCTCCTTTTGTTGATATTCAGTTGTTTAAATAGCATCATAGGAAAATAACATGTTTTTATTTTTTTTGCAAGAGGAGGGATATTTTATCATGTAATAAATTATTTAATATTAGCTAATTTCAAACTTACTTAACTTGACTTTTTGAGTGTTTAATGCTAGTATTTTTAGAGAAAACGTTCTTAAACTGGTAATAATTTCAGGGTAAGCGTGGCAATTACTTCGCGATTTTCGCGAAGAGGAAAGTCCGGACTTTAATCAGTGTTTTGCACTGATTTCGTGGCAGTGGGTAACGCCCACCAGGAGTAATCCTAGGGAAAGTGCCGCAGAGACTATACTAGTTGCGGAGCAACTATCCTGAGTGAGCGAAGCGAATCGAAGGATTTCAATGGGAATAACCCTTCGACTCTCTACGTTCGCTCAGGGTGATTGCTCTGCAATCAAAGGTGAAAAGATTTATGGTGTATATGGTATCAAGGATATCCTTACTATATGCTACATAATTCGCCTCCGAGTGATCGGAGTGCCGTGGTAAACCCTGCCTAAAGCAAGAACAAAGTCCACTCTTGTGGATTAAAAGTAGTTCGCACGAGCCGCATGGTAACATTCGGCCTAGATAAATGATTGTCCCTCGACAGAATCCGGCTTATAGCTTACCTTGAAATTATTATCAGTTTTATTTTTTTGTTTTTTTTTTAAATTATTTAGATAGTTTCTTATATGAAAAAATCAGAATTAATATTTTCATTTCTTTTAGTGCCTCTTGATTTTGTAATGATAATGCTAGCAGGAATTTCTGCCTACTACATTCGTTACGCAGATTTTTTTCAAGCTTTAAGACCGGTAAAATTTGACCTTGATTTTGGTTTATATTTTAAGTCTCTCATAGTAATTGGTATTGCTTGGCTTGTAGTTTTCGCCTTATCAGGTTTATACAACATAAGGAGTGCCAGAAAACTTGTAAAGGAAATATACCGAGTAGTTTTG
>JAOZRJ010000221.1:2472-3202 GCA_029931885.1 Candidatus Omnitrophota bacterium
CAACCGGGTTTGTATTAATTGTCATTTTGATTTTTATGAGTCGGGATCTTTTTGATTCACGTTTTATAATTTTAGCCGGATATCTCTTGGCTATTTTTTATATCTCATTTTTTAGAAGTTTGGTAAGAATGACTCAGAGAAATCTTTTCCGCAAGGGAATTGGCGTGAGAAAGGTTATAATAATCGGAGGAAGTAAAACAAGCGAAGTTTTGATTAAGCATTTTTCTAGCAGTCCAACTTCCGGATACGAAATTGTAAAAAGACTTTGGGATTTTAGTTTAGAAACTGAGCAAGAGCTAAAAGATTTTATCAAAACCAAAGAAGTGGACGAGATAATCCAGAGTGATCCAAATTTAAGCAAATCCGAAACACTTCGATTGTTTGATTTTGCCGACGAAAATCATTTAACTTTTAAGTACGCTGCAGATCTTTTGGGGACAAAAGTTTTAAAAACCGAAGTAAACGAAATTTCAGGAATACCAATCGTTGAAATAAAAAAGACTCCGCTCGATGGTTGGGGTAGGATAATTAAAAGAATGTTTGATATTTTGTTGTCATTATTTTTTATTATTTTGTTTTTACCCCTAATGGTTATAACTGCAGTGCTTATAAAAATTGATTCTAAAGGCCCCATTTTATACATCGATTATCGATCTGGACAACATAATAAAAGATTTTTATTTTATAAATTTCGGTCAATGCTATTTCACCTATGTGATGGTGAAGGTCC
>JAOZRJ010000023.1 GCA_029931885.1 Candidatus Omnitrophota bacterium
CAATAAAATTCTTGATCTGTTCTTAACGAAACTAAAAGGAGTAAACTAAGGAAGATATAAGGCGTAAATCATTCTTTTTAGTGCCTGCGCTTGGCTTAGGATCAAAATCATCTATAAGGCGCACTTTCAAAGAAAAGTTCTCATCAATAGGGTTTGTAAAAATTGTTTCTAAGTGGACACGATACCCTCCTATATCACTAAAAGGGGCATACATAAAAATATCTTGAGAGAATGTTAATTGACCAAATAATTTTTTTTCAAAAAATACCCGAGGAACCAAGATGGCATCATTTTTATCCTTTTTATCGCTTCGAAAAATTGTATGCTCAAAACCAATACCAGCTTCTGCCATTAGCTTAAACTCTTCTTTATCAAAAAACCAATAACCAATACCGGTAAATGGTGTAAGCCGATAATCAATATCTGCAAACCTATCATGATCTGCTTCAAAGCGATAAAAGTTATACGCCTTTAGGCTCTCGCCAAAACTAAATGCATATCGCGTAAACGCGTTCCACCTTTGCGAATCCATTTTCTTATCCTTAGAAGAATAAAAGGATTCTCCCTTTAATGTTAATTCATTATACTTTGTTTTACGATTGGCGAAAAACATTACAGAAGATTGTGATTGCTCTGTATTGCCACGGGATAGATTATACCCGATAGAAAGTTCTTTTTTCCAAAGATTCTTCTTAGACTTCTTAACATTAAGAGATTCTCCACCTTTTTCGGTAACAATTTCCCGGATTTTTTCTCTTTTAATAAGAACATCGCCTAAAATTGGAGAAAAAAGAATAACTTCTTTATCTGTTTCTTTAACAATTTCTCCGCTTAACTTATCATTATTTATTAAATAGATCTCGTCGGCAAAACTAAGGGAAGGAGTAATAAGATAAAAAAATAAAATAATAAAAAAATATTTCTTCACTATTATTCTATTTCTTCTGCAATTATTTTAACTTTTTCCAGCATTTGCTTACGGTCTTCTTGAGAAACAGAAGCCACAGAGCTAAAATATTGTTGCTTGATTAATGTCATGCCGCAAAAACTTGCAAGGCTTTCTCCTATGACAAAAGTCATAGCCTTGAATGCTCCTGTTTTTTCACTCACCTCTTTAGGGGCATTCAACGTGCAAAGAACAAGAATCTTCTTGTCCGGCAACAATCCCTTCATATCTTGGGTATACGCAAAGCCTACGCTTAAAACTCTATCAATGTATCCTCGGGCAATCGCAGGAAGGCTATTCCACCAAATAGGAAAAATAAACGTAATCACATCTGCCCAAAGGACAAAATCTTGCTCTTTTTTCACGTCGTCAGAAACAAGACCTTTTTCCATGAGTTCAAAGTCTTGAGGTTTCAAAACCGGATCAAAATTCATTGCATAAAGATCTCTGACTCTTGTCTTATGCCCTTGACTTTCAAGCGCATCTACAAATGTGTCTGCAATTGCTCGGTTAAAACTTTTTGGGTTTGGATGACTATAAATAATTAAATGATTCATATTCTTTCCTTTACAATGAAGTTTTCTTTCATGTTTTTCAATTAAGCTGCCCCGCCTGGACTCGAACCAGAACTGCAAGAACCAGAATCTTGTGTCCTACCAATTAGACGACAGGGCAATTTTTCCGACTTTATAAAAGAGAAATTGCCACATCCCTTCAACTTTTTTCTTAAGAGGTATGGCAATAAACTATTATTCTTTAATATAAGATGATAAACGAAAACAATCTTTTTACTATTACCATAAATTTTCCTTAACCCAGTTATCAGCCTTCTCAACTGGCGCAGGAGTTCGACATCCATAAAACACAACAAGAGCAAAAAGACATAAACATATTAAAGATATTTTTTTTATAGGCATATTAAAACACCCTTTCTTAAAAATGAATCATTTGACAACAAAGACATCTTGAAGGCGCCGCACCGTTCTTTCTTGTCCTATAATTACCATTGTTTCAAAAAGACCTGGTCCAATAGTTTTTCCTGTTAATGCAACTCTCACAGGATGGACAAGATCAGCCGCCTTTATTTCTAGTTCTTCAACAACGGCCCTAAAAGCTTTTTCGGATGACTCGACGTTAAAATCTGACAAAGACGAAAGTCTTTCAGCTAACAAATCAAACTGATCTTTTTTCTCGGGCGAAAGAAATTTCTCTTTATCTTCATCCGTAATATTAATATTGTCAAGAAAAGCAAAATCAGCCCAATCCACAAAATCTTCTAACGTTGATATGCGTCCTTTAAATAAGTTTACAATACTTTCTATTTTTTTTCTATCAAATTCCTCTTTTATATAAGACTTTTCTTCCAAAAGAGGGATAACCATCTCCGTTAACTTTGAAGTGTCCATTTTCTTGAGATGTTGTGCATTAACCCACTTTAATTTCTCAATAGAAAAGATGGCAGCTGTCTTGTTAACCTTTTTAATAGAAAAATTCTGAATCGCTTTTTCTAAACTTATAATTTCTTGATTAGATCCAGGGGACCAACCTAAAAGCATTAAATAATTAACAAGTCCTTCAGAAACAAATCCCATTTTCTTAAAATCACTTACGGCCACAGCCCCCGTTCTCTTAGAAAGACGCCCTCCATCATTTCCCATAATAAGAGGGAGATGTGCAAACTTTGGAACTTTAAAGCCCAAAGCTTCATAAATAATAATTTGTTTCGGAGTATTAGAAATATGATCTTCTCCTCTGATTACATGTGTAATTTCCATTAATGCGTCGTCAACAACACACGCAAAACTATAAGTCGGCGATCTATCAGACTTGATTAATACTTGATCCTTAAGGGTATCAGTATCAAATGTGATTTGATCGCGAATCAAATCAAACATCTTTACTTGCTTTTGAGGCATTTTTAAAATAACTGCTTCCCCTTCTTTATATGCTTTTTCTTCTGCTACTAATTGTTCTGCGTATTTTTGATAGATATCAAATCTATCTTTCTGACGATAAAGCTCATCCCAAGAAAGACCAAGCCATTCCATGCTCGTTAAAATTTCGTCTAAAAATTCTTGCTTAGATCGTTCTAAGTCGGTATCTTCTATGCGTAAAACAAAGCTTCCTTTTTGAGATTTTGCATACATCCAATTAAACAAAGCTGTACGCGCTCCGCCAATATGAAGATATCCTGTTGGGCTAGGTGCGAATCTGACTTTCATAAATTTTATTTTCTTGTTTTATCGATCTTTTCTTAAAAAATAAATAGCAGTAACTTCGAAGCATTATTCGTGAGATTTAAAATTTTGCCTAAGAAGAATAAGGTGTTTCTTCGTATCCTTCTTTAATTAGTTGCGTAACTACCTTTGTAATTCTTTCTTGATCTTTAGGGTCAAGATCCGAAAATTCAATACCAATATCATAAACAATCATTTTTGTAGGACTTTTTGTTTCTGTCTTAATAGACCAAACTATTCGCCCCTTACACCTTAAATTCTTTTCCATGTCCAAAAGATCAAGCTCGAGATCGACTTCTGAAAAAAGTTTTGCACCCTTTTTAAAAATGACGCACACACCGCCTGTTCCAAGATTTTCTGTGTGAGTCAAGAATGCATCTATTTCTTCACTTTCTTGACGAACCGTAACAAGACATGGATAATTAACTCGAGGAAATTGTCGCCTTTCTAAACCTTGCCAACCTGCCATTTTATAGCCTCCTTTGAATTCTTAAAACCTTTGACGCAAGCCCTGTATTTTCGTCAATTTCAAAAATAACACCACTAAGCCAAACGTCCTCAGTTGCCACCTCAAATTTTGATGGCATGCTTTTCAAAAACCGATTAATAATCTTTTCTTTATTTTGGCCAATAACAGAATCAAAAGGTCCAGTCATTCCGACATCTGTAATATACGCTGTTCCTTTTGAAAGAACTTTCTCATCTGATGTCTGAACATGCGTATGAGTCCCGAATACTCCGGAAACTTTTCCGTCTACAAAATGGCCAAAAGCAATTTTTTCACTCGTTGCTTCTGCATGAAAATCAACAATAACAATATTTGTCTCTTTTCGAGCATCCTCAATTAATCTTTCCAAAGCCCTAAACGGACAATCTACATTATAGCGCATAAAAACCCGCCCTAAAAGATTTATCACGACAATTTTTGTTCCTTTTTTTGTCTTAGTTATACACATACCTTTTCCTGGTGTATCATTAGGAAAATTAGCAGGACGCAAAATATTATTTTCATCGTCAAAGAAATCAAAAACTTCCTTTTTATCCCAAGAATGGTCTCCCAGCGTTAAAACATCACATCCGAAAGAAAACAAATTCTCAGCAATACGAGAAATAATACCTGATCCTGCAGCTGCGTTTTCTGCATTGGCAATAACAAAATCAATGCTCATCTCATCAACAATCTCGGGCAAGAGCTTTTCTATGGCTTCTCTCCCTGGCTTTCCGACAATATCCCCAATACAAAAAATATTCATTCTATTTTAATGCCTCTCTTCTATCTTTCTTATTTTCCATTTTACAAATAAACAATCTTTTTTATTTTGCATATTCAAGAGCACGCGTTTCTCGAATAACAATTACCTTAATCTGTCCAGGATATTCCATTCCTTCTTCAATATTCTTTCGAATGTCTCGGGACATAATTACGGCTTCTTCATCTTTTATTTTATTTGGCTTAACAATAATACGGACTTCTCTTCCAGCTTGAAGAGCATAAGCTTTATCTACGCCTTTAAAAGATGTCGCAATCTTTTCAAGCGATTCAATCCTTTTAACATAAGTCTCCATGGCTTCTGCACGAGCACCCGGACGTGCAGCACTCACGGCATCTGCAGCAGCTACCAAAACACCATAAATAGTCATTTCGGCTTCCTCATGATGACATTCAATAGCTTTAATGATCTCTGTCTGCTCTCCATATTTACGAGCGATTTCCGCTCCAATCAAGGCATGAGGGCCTTCAACTTCCTGACCAGCGACTTTTCCAATATCATGTAAAAGTCCCGCTCGCCTCGCAATCTTAAAATCTAAATTTAATTGCGAAGACATTATTCCCATTAAAGAAGCAACTTCCTTGGAATGGCGTAATGCATTTTGCCCAAAACTAGTTCTGTATTTTAATTTTCCTACGAATTTAGCAAGATCCGGATGCATCCCATGAATGCCTAAATCAAAAGTAGCCTGCTCGCCCTCTTCTTTAACTTTCGTATCAATTTCTTTTTTCACTTTTTCTACGACTTCCTCAATTCGCCCAGGATGAATACGTCCATCATGAATAAGTCTTTCCAAAGAAATTTTCGCAATTTCTCTTCGCATCATATCAAATCCTGAAATTGTAACCGCCTCAGGAGTATCATCAATAATAATATCAACTCCTGTTGCAGCTTCAAAAGCTCGAATATTGCGTCCTTCACGTCCGATAATGCGTCCCTTCATTTCATCAGACGGAAGATGAACAACACTAACAGTTGTATCTCCAGCATAATCACTCGCGCAACGATGAATCGCAGAAGAAAGAATTTCCTTAGCCTTTTTATCTGCATTTTCTTTTAACTCTTCCTCCATATTTCTTATACGTGTTGCCTTTTCTTCTATAAGCTCATCTTCAATTCTCGATAAAAGCAACGCCTTGGCTTCATCTGACGTCATAGAAGAAAGTTTTTGT
Source organism: Candidatus Omnitrophota bacterium (assembly GCA_029931885.1). Next base: position 5,627 of record JAOZRJ010000023.1, read on the forward strand.
AACCTTTGCTTTTCTTCTTCTAAAAGCTGATTAAGCTTTTCTTTTCTTTCCTTAATATCCTCTTCCTCTTGATGAAGGTTAGAAACACGAAATTCGATATCTTTTTCTTTTTTCTCTACAAGATCAACTCTTTTCTCAATATTTTCTTCTTTTTGCAAAATACGTTTTTCAACTATCGAAACCTCATCTCTGCGTTCTTTCGTTTCTTTTTCAAAATTTTCCCGAAGAGCAATAAGCATATCACGACTTTTAATTTCAGCCTCTTTAAGCTTAGCCTCAACGTTTCTCTGTGTCTTGTCCAAAAGTTCTTTCGAAAAACTTTTAGCTCGCTTAATGCGCTTATCACTGAAAAAACGACTTAAAAAATATCCTGCCAAAACAAACCCTATCGCCAAGACAGAATATCCAATATTATTCAAAAATACTTGATTTCCTTCCATTTTAAGCACTCTCCCCTTCTATGATGAAAACACTCTTCAAAAAATAGAATGTTAACAAGAAATTAATTTGTTAAAACGTGAGATACTGAAATATCGTGCTCTTCGACGAAAGGCAGGCAGCCAACTATTTGAAAATCAAACGCCAATCCGAATGTAGGCGTTTCTTTAGGTAAGACTTTTAGGAAGCGATCGTAATATCCTTCTCCTCGACCAAGGCGATTATTTTGTTTATCAAAAGCAACCCCAGGAACAACAACCAGATCTAATTGATCGTTCCAAGATGAATCTGGGTCTTTCTTAGGTTGCGTAATGCCATAAGGTCCTCGTATTAAATCTTCTTTAAAGCTGTCAATCGGTGAAGGAATAATCTTTTTTTCTTCCTTAATAATCATTGGTAATACAACTTGTTTCCCTAATTTTTGTGCCTGCTTCATTATCGAAAGAGTTTCTACTTCTCCATTAAAAGAGCTATAGAACATAATAACTTTTGCTTGTCTAAACTCTTGTGCTTCAAGCAATTTATGTTCAATAATCTTGCTCTTTGTAAATCTAACTTCCTCCTTTTGATTTTTAAGCAACTCCAAAAGCCTTTGTCGAAAAGCTTTCTTAGAATTCTTTTCCATTACAATCCTTTAATACAACTAATACAACTTATTTTGATTTGGCATTTTACCATCTTTTCTCTGTCTAGACAACTATAAAATATGAGCTCCTCTTAAACACAAAAAGTAACAACATCTTTCCTTTACAGTCTCTTTAGCGATAAAAAATCAGTTTTATAAAAATATATATATAAAAAAGAAGCGCAGCCTTGCGTCTAAAAACCACAAAACTACGCCTTAATAATACAAATCCCCGCTTATGCCGTTTAGGTTAGGGTAACATAAACCGATATTACCAAGTGGGTGCCTCTCTTGAGAGCCCTAGAGCTCCCACAGAAGTTTAGCTCCCTTATATACTGTATTGGTTTAGTATATCTTGACCCAAACGCACACAGCAGGGATTACATTAATTATATCACTGTTTTTAACGTTTGATAGCTTCAAGATCAGAAATTATTTTTTGACAAATACGATCGTGAATTTGCTCCACTTCATTTTCTGTAAGCGTACGCTTAAAAGACTGATAAGTGAGTGAAACTGTGATACCTCGATGATCTGGAGGGAGCTTTTCACCTAAGTACTGTTCAACAAAATCAACTTTTGTTAACAATTCTTCGTTTAGGCTTACTATTGTTTCCTTGATCTTCTGGAATAATGTTTCTTTTTTTACAGCCAAACTTATATCTCTAACAACGCACGGATACTCTGAAACAGACTTATACTTTAAAAGCCTCTGTGACTCTTTATATAAAACAGCTGTCTCAATTTGTGCAAAAAAAACATCTTGATGTTTTATTTCCCACTCGCTTAGAATTGAAGCATCAATTTTTCCTAAAAAACCAATTATTTTATCCTTAAAACAAATTCTCGCGGATTGTCCTTTTTCAAAAGAAGCATTCTCTTTAGAAACCATCAAAAGCTCACCAACATTAAAAGATCTTGATACAGCCTCAACAACGCCTTTAATATCATAAAAACTTATTTTCTTTTTTGTTGTAACTCGCCAATCACGGCAAGCCCTCCCTGTCATCGCAATAGAAAGAATTTCCTTTTCTCCAGAAGGCAGATAAATTTTTCCAAGTTCAAACACTTTTAAGTCTTTTTGCCCTCTCTTAGAGTTGAGAGAAACAACATCCAACAGCGAAGGCAACGCAGAAGGACGCATTATTTGTTGGTCTTCTGTTAAAGGATTACTATTGCAAACAGGTTTTTCGCAATCAATCTTTGCACGATCTAGCGCCTTAGTTCCAATCATAGTATAGCCAATAATTTCATCCAAGCCCTGGCCTGTTAAAGCATTCCTAAGTTTTTGTTTAAAAATCCACGTTTTACTTACCGGAACATTTTGTGCTTTAATTTCTGGAAGCTTAAGAGGAAGCTGATCATATCCAACGATACGCGCGATCTCTTCAATAATATCAACATCACTTTTAATATCTTGACGGAAAGAAGGAGGGATAACTTTCAGCTTATTTTTTGCTCCCTGCAAAACATTAAATTCGAGCTTCTTTAAAATTATTTTAATTTGCAACACTGAAAAAGACGCACCCAAAACTCTATCAATTTTATCTTTTTCAATTCCAATAGAGGTTAAAACTTTTTTCTTTTTCGTAAAATAGGCATCTTTTCTTGCAAAAGGTGTTCCTCCTGCAGATTGCTGTATTAAATCAATAGCTCGATTAGCGCCAGTCTCGACAGTGTCCATATCAACACCTCTCTCAAATCTGTATGAAGAATCACTTCGAAGAGCCAATTTTCTCGATGCCCGACGAATAAGGGAAGGATCAAAATAAGCGCTTTCTAAAAGAATATTTTTTGTTTTCTTCGTAACTTCCGTGTCCTTGCCTCCCATAATACCTGCAATTGCAACAGGCCTTTTAGCATCCGCAATAACAAGAATTGAAGGGTCAAGGGCGTACTCAACATCATCAATGGCAATAATCTTTTCTCCCTTTTTAGCCCGACGCACAATAACCTTCCCTCCCTCAAGCTTATCATAATCAAAAGCATGCATCGGCTGCCCTGTTTCCATTAAACAAAAATTCGTAATATCTACAATATTATTAACACTGCGTAAGCCAAGAGAAAAAATCTTTTTCTTAATATCTTGAGAAACAGGTTTAACACAAACATCTTTAATAATTGCGCCAATATATCGATGGCAATCTTTTTTGTCTTGTATCAAAATATCACATTTATTATTTGAAAACTTTACTTTCTTAATCTTTGGCTGTCTTAAAGTTTTATTTAAGATTGCGGAAATTTCTCGTGCCAGCCCAATAAAATTTAAACAATCCGGACGATTCGGTGTAACCTCGAGCTCAAAAACAGTATCTCCTTCTACGTCCTCTATCTTTTCAACTTCCTGACCAGACAAAGTTAACTTATGCGCAAGAATTTCTGATTTCTTAGGAATCTCTACGTATTCTTTAATCCAGTTTAAACTAATTTTCATAATATTTTTTATGCTTCTTTTGTGAAAAATTTAATTTAGCATTTCTTCGCCAATAGGAACCGGCTCATGCCCCCCGGATAAAGGAACATTGCCACAAAGACAATGCATTTTGTTGCCTGTTGCCCAATTACACGCTTCAACAGTTTTTAAATTAGTATCCATCCCTATAACGCAAGAACACGGGGCACAAGTAACGTCACAAGAATCTCCTGGAGCTCCAAGCGCAATCGACACAACAGTCCGCCCATTATTCACTAACAATCCACCACTAACTTCCAATTTGCGTACAGGATTCGATTTTCCTATTCCTATTTTTCCTCCGAAATAATTTTTTGTATTAACATTATTTTGAAGAATTCCGTAGTTAAAATCTGCTACTTGTATGGAAACACCGCCTTTTTGCATTGAAGAAAGAGGAAGAACTCCCTGAACAACATTAATACCAAAACTACCATTACTACTATTATCTGTTTGATAAGCCATAATTGGATAGATTCCTGAGGCTTGCACAGTCAAAGGAACAACGGCATTAGTTGTTCCTATTCCAACATTACCATTTATTGCTAACTTTGCGTTGTTAATCTGAGTCATTACGCTATATCCTATGCCGATATTGCCACCTTCTTTAATTTGAAAATGAGGAGTCGTCGTGCCTCCAGCATCTTTTTCTGAAATAAAAAATTGGCCGTTCATGGTGTCTGAAGCCCCCACGTTCCAATCGCTGCCTCCATTAGTATCATTAAGTCTTACAACAGGAGCTGCTCCCTCTATTTCTAATAATGTTTGAGGATCTGTCGCTCCAATACCAACTTTTCCTTCAAAATAATTTTTAGCATTTGTATTATCCTGATAAATCCCGTAACTACCATTAGCAACGTCAATATAAAGAGCTCCATCATCTCCTGAAGACGCTGGCCGAACTCCCTGTCCTAAAAGCATAGCCCAAGAACCAGCCCCTCCAGCACCTACAGTATAAAAACTAGATAAAATCCCAGACCTTGCATCTTCCTCTACTACTGCAAATCTATCCGCAAACGCAGATGGATCTGTCGTGCCAATGCCCACTTTTCCTTCAAAAAAATTCTTAGCATTTTTATTGGACTGATAAATCCCGTAACTACCATTAGCAACGTCAATATAAAGAGCTCCGTCATCTCCTGAAGACGCTGGCTGAACTCCCTGTCCTAAAAGCATAGCCCAAATACCGTCTCCTCCTCCAGAACCCATAGTATAAACACTAGATAAAATCCCAGATCTTATATCCGGCTCTGCTACTACAAGCCTGTCCGCCTCAACCGGATCAGTTGTTCCAATACCCACCTTCCCCATAACGCGCAACTCTTGGTACATTCCAAAAGGTGCAGGATAAAAGGTTGTGAGGGTTAAAGTATCTGCAAAACTATGCATAGAAAAAACAAACAAAAAAATAAAAAAGAATAAAAATATTTTTTTCATAACACTCTCCCTTTTAAAATGATTAACAAAACCATCAAAAACAAATTTTCCTCATTAGCCCTTGAAAAAATCACCAAAGGTAAATTTTTTTATTAGAATTGCTTCAGAAATCTTATATCATTTTCAAAAAACAAACGGATATCATTGATGCCATGCTTAAGCATCGCTATACGTTCAACTCCCATTCCAAAGGCTAATCCAGCATATTTATCCTTTTGATACCCAACCGCTTCAAAAACTTTAGGATGAACCATACCGCATCCCAAAATTTCAAGCCATCCTTTTCGGCCGCATACTGAACATCCTTTTCCTTTACAAATATAACACGAAATATCCACCTCTGCCGACGGCTCAGTAAAAGGAAAAAAATGCGGACGAAAACGCATCTTAATATCTTCACCAAATAATTTTTTACAAAATACCGTCAAAAGACCTTTGAGATCTGAAAATTTTACATCTTTATCAACCAAAAGCCCTTCAATCTGATGAAACATAAACGAATGGCTTGCATCAACCGCATCAGGACGATACACTTTTCCTGGCACAATGACCGCCAACGGTGGCTTATATTGTTGCATAATACGAATTTGAGAAGGCGATGTGTGACTTCTCAGCAAAAGATTTCGATCTTTATTATCTGGATCTTTTTCTTCAAGGTAAAAAGTATCAAAAGCATCTCGAGAAGGATGATCAGCAGGAATATTAAGCGCCGTAAAATTATTAAACTCTGTTTCAATTTCTGGTCCTTCAAAAACGGAAAATCCAAGACGTTCAAAAAGTTGACAAATATCTTCCATGGTTTTAGAAAGAATGTGTTTATGACCTATCTCGTGCGAAACTCCGGGGATAGTGACATCTAGAGTATTTTGAGATTCTGTTTCTTTGGATTGAATATTTTGAAGGTCTTTTTTCTTTTGATCAAGAAGAAGAGTAATTTGATTTTTTAAGTTATTAGCCCCTTTGCCAATTAAAGGTTTTTCTTGAGGTGATGCTTGTGATAAACTTCCATAAATTTGGGCTATAAGACCTTTACGTCCTAAATATTTAATACGAAAGGCTTCTAAATCATTTAGATCTCTTACATTCAAAATCTCTTCATTAATGGTGTTTTTTAATTCTTCAAAATTCCAAGAAGTCACGTTATCATCCTTTAATATAAATATTAATAAAGTTTCTTTATTATACTACAGAATATTTTAATTAAAATCATTTCCTCCATGTGCTTGGAACAAATAAAATTAAAATTGAATAAAGTTCCAAGCGGCCTGCTAACATCAAAAACGTTAAAACCCATTTTCCTGAAATAGAAATCCAGGCATAATTTTCAACAGCTCCGACCTTGCCAAGACCAGGGCCTATATTCCCAAGAGCTGCAATCGACGCTGTCGCGGCTGTTGTTAGTCCACACTT
>JAOZRJ010000222.1 GCA_029931885.1 Candidatus Omnitrophota bacterium
TATAATTTCATTTCTTTTTCAAATAAAAAATCACATCTTTAATAATTAAAATTAAAAATATCGGCGCACACACTAAAGCTCCCCAAAAACGATGCGCAACATGGCTTACTCCATCAGAAATATCTACTGCGAGAAAATACACCAAGAATAAAAAGAAGATAACTTCTATTAAAATCTTTTTCATAAAATCTCCATTACTCCTCTTATTCGATTGGCACTTTTGCCCATACTTCAAAAATGCGGCTGCATGGTGCATACCATTTGGAAATCTTTGCAAAATCTCCTTTTAAATTCATCTTCTTCTGCGTCGTTGCCACAAAAGGATCTATTTCCCGTCTAAATACAGCTTTCCAAATTTTTTCATTCGCTGTAATTAAAAATTCCGCATTCTCATCATTGCCGACATTAACAATTTTTCCGTCTTTAAAACTAAAACTATAAGTAAGCCCTGTTTCTTCCATCTTTACTGCTAAATCCATTGTCATATTTGTCTTTTCGCCCAACCCTTTTAAGACAAGATCCTCATTAACGACTTTAACGATCGCATCAATCTGCTCCTGTGAGAATAATTTATATTTTTTATCCAAATTAACTTCATCTTCTTGGATGGAGACTTTCTTTTCATGCCCACCGGAAACTGAAGATTGATTACTGTTAAATATTCGGCTAACACTTTCAATCTTGATCGCTTCTTCTAATGATTGAACATAGAGAAAACAATCAAATAAATTATCTCCCATAGCCAAAACACCATGGTTCTGCAAAACGCCTAAGTTACTCTTCGTCATCATTTCTACAACGGGAGTAACATCCGTTACCGATGGAGTTAATTGCTCTACCGATTGAACTTCGCCTAAAGCAATCTTTGATTCAATTATTCTTGACGTAAACGTTGCATTTTCTAGAAAATATCCATTAATATAAGCCGTATGCGTATGAATAACTGCACTGACTTTTGGAAAATTCTTGTAAAGAGTTGTATGTAATAATGTTTCCGTTGAGATCCCTTGATTCTCAGAACCTTCACCATTAATATTCGTAAGAACAATATCTGTTTCTTCCAAAAAACCAAGACAAGTTTTAGTCTTAGTAATTAATATTTGATTGTCATCCATCTTCAAACTAATATTTCCATTTAAACCACTGACTAAATCTTTACTCCAAAGAAGTTTTCCAGATGCAATGATTTCATTTTTTAATTCACTAATTTTCTTTTCAGTCACTATTTACCTCGTCGATTAAATTTATATTTGAAGAATCTTATAAGTTTCATCAATAATGAAACATTTCCCTGGAACCCATTCCAGTAATGGCTCATAAGTCGCCGTTCCTTTAGGAGCCACCTGAACACCCTTAAAACTCACCATATCCTTTTTATTAGCAATTCCTTCTTCTTCACTGTCACCCTTATAACAAAACAAAGGAACATTATGCTCTTTAGACAATAAAGCAACAATAGATGCCCCGATATGACACATCGCTCCCCTTTTTTCTGTTATTTTATAAGCCACCCACGATTCCTTAATCAACTTATTGTAAAATAAAAAACCTGCCATATTATCAGCAATAACCGTCGGCGTAATCTTTCGTTTAAGCAATTCCCTGCAAGCCACTTTAGCGGCTTCCAAGCTGGGTCTACCTTCCATAACAAAAACTTTCTTATAACCCCGTGTTTTTAACATGTCAAAAAAAGATACTTCAAATACCCCGTGCAAAAGAACAATCGAAGATTGCATGCCCTTTAATTCATCACTTGTATAACTGGATTTATGCATTTTAAGATACCTTTATTGGAACTGTTTTTGTTATATATTCATGAGGAACAACATCAAATCCTGGATAAAAAGCATCCACCGCTCCTCGTACTATTTTCTTTCCTTCAAATTTTAATAATTCATCAGGCTTTCTAATCTCTACAGGAATATCTTTACCTGAACGAATTTTATCAGAGGGCTGCGTCAAAACGTAGAAAGGAACTCCAAAATGCTTGGCCACTACCGCTATTTGATAAGTTCCAATTTTATTAGCAAAATCCCCATTTGCACACGACCGATCTGACCCTACAATCACTTTACTAACAAGCCCATCACTCATGAGAGAACCTACCGCATTATCTGCAATAAGAGTTACCTTCGCTCCCATTTTTTGCAATTCCCAGCATGTTAATTTTGCGCCTTGAAAATAAGGACGTGTTTCTGTCGCAAAAAAATGAACTTCCTTTTTTTGCTGTTTACAAATGGCGGCTGCCATAGCTAACTCACCACTCACATTACAATGCGTTAAGATAGAATCTCCATTTTGAATAATCTCTGCAATCTGTTCAACCCTCGCCAATCTTTTAAAACGAATCCCCTCCAAATAACCTTCTGTATTTTTCTTCACAAAAGTTCTCACATCCAAGCCACTATCAATCGCCATAGTTGCCCATTTAACAATAATTCCCGTCACTTCAGAGAATGGAAAAGTAGGGCGACTTTTATTTAAAGCCAGAGCAATATCCTGAATTTTCTTCAACACTTTCTGCTGCTCTTTAAAATCCCCTGCTTTAGGTGATTTAATTTTATTTAAAGCAAGCAAAAAAGTACTTAAAACAACGAGAAACTGACCAAATGCCCTTGTCTTCATATCTTTAATCACCTTAACGGCTGCCGCTGTAGTTTTGACATTTATATATTTTATTTTATTCGGAATCAATGTCTCATCTAAAACCTCAAGATGATCTTTCTTCAAAGTTGCCGGCCAAAACAATGGAGATTCTTTTAGCTTTTTCATAATTTCAATTCTCTATTAATTATATGATTAAAAATTTATTCTATATTCTCACTACCACTGATAAATATTAACGTCTTAAAGAGATCCCAAGACAATGTCGATCATCGCTGCTTCAGACATATAATAATCCGTATTCATAAATCCCATCTCACCCGTTATTAAATTATCACTTACAGCCAAAATAACGGCTGCCGGAATATTATAAGTTTGCGCTATTCCTAAGAAAGCTGAAGTAACCATATCGGCAGCAATAGCTCCCTTGTCGATCTGTCCATTAACAACTTCTTTTGTTTCTTTTAATAACGCATCCGTTGTCCAACAAGTACCTAAAAGCACATCACCCAGCATAGGATTTTGTTCTTTAGCAGCATTAACAGCTGTAAGTACCTTT
>JAOZRJ010000223.1 GCA_029931885.1 Candidatus Omnitrophota bacterium
TAACTTCGCCAACAAGTTCTTTAGCTTCTTTAATTGAATTTTGATATGTAAAAATCACTGTGCTGCTGTTTGTTATCACATCCACCATTGAGTGGATATTGATTTTAATCATTTTATTCATTTTAATTCTCCATTTAATTACTATTTTAGAATATCAAACTTTTAGCTTTCTGTCAAGTTAATCTTTTTTGTTCATTTCAACTGCATTCTCCACAATACCTGTATCGTTCCGCAGAGACTCCAATCCCGCTTTACTCATATCGTTAAAATCGTCAGCGGAATCTTTCGTCTCATATTCCGTTAGTAAGGCACGCATATATTCGTAAATCGCATGTTCAATAAATTCATCGATTGTCATTTCGTTCGCCTCAGCGGCAGTCGTGATGTTCGACAATTCTTCGTCCGTTAAATCCAACGTTACCTCAACTCGCTCTTGATTCGCCCGTTGTTCGGCCGTCATACTCTCATGTCGTTCTACAAACGCTTTTAATGACGCATATCGTTCATATGAATCTATAATCTTTTGTGGTGTCATTTTAATTCTCCCCTTTTTGTTTATTCGTAAAACTTTTTCAAGCACTTCAACGGCGTCATCCGCCAGTAATGTTCCGAATGATGCGCCCTTGAAGCTCGTTTTCAGTAAGTCTATCAGATTGCTCAAGTGCAATGTCGTTTTCCGATAATTCCATTTAGTATTCTCCCCACTTTGTTAATTAATGGTTCCGAATTTGTGTGGATGTGAATATGTAAGTGTATAGAGTTATCTTTTATCTCAGCACCTCCGCCGGTACATATATGGCCGATGCCCGTTCTTTTCTCACTTCCCCTATACGGATTCATAACAAATCCTGTTTTTTATAGTCTCCCATTTTTAATTTGACTATTGTCATTTTCTTGCCTTCGTATTCAACTTCTTTTTCAACTCTGTCACCTCGGTCAATCTCACGCAATTGGCTTGCCAATTGAGGATGTGGTAGGAGGCTATCAGGACAACAGATAGAACAGTAACGTTCATCATACCACTTGTCTGATATACGAGCATCACAGATGATAGCAATACGTTCGTTCATAGGCAGTATCTTCACAGGCCATGTCAGTCCACGTTTGAGTAATTCATCCAAGTTCTCTGCATTGAAGTTGACAATTCTGTAATCCTTGTCAATGTCTGTCTTTAGAGAAAAGCAGTTGCCAACACTACGGGGAAAGTCGCCGAAACTGCCAATCAACGTTGTACTTGTTACTTCATACGCATCGATCAAATCTTCAATCTTCATTTATCATCCTTTCATTTTCTTGTTTTTGTGTGTGTGTCGTACTTGATCCCTAGCCAATACTTGCACACATCGCCTGAATTGACCAACCAGTCATGACCTCACATCGATATGCCTCTTTTTAATCATCATACAAATAAGCATCACTAGCAGGAACCGCAGTATTCGTTATCTGCCGATTCCGTATATCGCCTGTCAAAGCGCCATATCCGTAATCCGAATATATCTCCAATCCAGCCTTTATCAATAAACCGATAATTGTGTTGATGTATTCATCTTCATCATACTGGATGTCTTCTATCTGGGCCCATATAGCCGGTTCCAGTAATACCGACTTTCGCACCTTGTCCTTTGTTTTTATTCGCATTTTATCTTGTGTCTATAGATATGTTATCATTGAACTATTTACACCTATTTATACAAGTTGAATTTTAATAATATTTTTTATTATTTTCGAATCCGTGAACACTCTTTGAATGGGTCTTTACAGATTTTTTCCCAATAACAAAACCGCCGTCAGATTTGTTGTCATCACTTAACCAAACAACCTGCCAGCCGACTATAACCTCTTGACGTTGCTTTTTTATCATTCTGAATTGCTCGTTCAGCTGATCTATAATCCACGTAATCAATCGGTATACAATGTTCATCCCACAACTGGCGTTTAAAGGTTAACCACCAAGGCGTCCAGTGTTTATACTGCACTCTATATAATTTGCCTTTCTGTAAAATTCTATATTTCATATCACTCCTTTCAGCATTTAAAGATATAAGGACACCAACAGGGCGCTTCGCCTGTAGATCCTATGTAACTAATGCCCGCATCATGTGTCATAACTGGATTCACGCAAACTAATATATGATCTTGATTCTTTCCCGCATATATCGCATCCTTCAATCGCATCACGCGAAAATGATCGCACTCATGACATAATAATGCTTTCATTACTTCACTGTATGTTGGCCCTCTCATATCAGTTCTCCATAAAGATGATCATTGCTGTATATTCTTTGATCAAGTAGTTCATTCCACCGAGGTGATTGGTGCCCATAGTGCTCGAATACTTGATGTCCATCACATTACAATCATTCTCTTTCAACCAATCATTGACACGTTGTTCTAATATTTCATATGAATTGTTTCGAATTATGTTTACTTGTTTCATCCTAATACACTCCTTGCTTCATCAAGGGATTTAAAACGATTGTCGTAAATGTGACAATCTATCAATTTCAATTTATAGAAACCTCTAGCTTTATCGTCTTTGTTGATATACTTACGAATCGTCACAAGACCATTGTCTGTATTCTCAACAATGAAGATTCGACCAGCGATTCTATTAGTCGTCTGTGGTACCCCATCATCAGGAAAGTCAACGTTAACTCTACATACCTGAACGGTCGACGGATTTGGTTCATACAATCGTTGAGTCACGGAATCCCTTGAATCTATCTCTACCAATCCGTCTAAATCTCTATAATTAATCATATCTGGACATTGCCTCCCTTGCGGTGTATAACATTTATCACTTTCTCGATTCGGATGTTTGCAGACGTTATGATGGACCCAAACCTCTCCATGATACATATCCCGACCAATCGATTGTTCAACGGTCAGATACTCACATACGAAATTGTTCATGCCATGGCCCTCTCTGCGTCTATCAATCGTCTAAAGGTGTTGTTGTATATTGCTACTTCATTAAGTCGAAAACTTTCAGAGCCATAACGATTAAATATCAATGACACTGATTGATCATTTTGTCTGATAATTCGACCAATATGATTGTGATATCTAACGTGGACTGTAGTCATAGGAAGCACCTTAGCCACTCGAAATGGCGTATGACGCATTAATGCCAGCCAAATGCAGCCTCGAATGAACA
>JAOZRJ010000224.1:0-264 GCA_029931885.1 Candidatus Omnitrophota bacterium
ACTCAAAAATATTACTAAGCTCACTAATAAATTGATTAGCATCACGAAATTGTCGATATACGGAAGCAAAGCGCACATAAGCAACATCATCAAGAGTAGCGAGCTTTTCCATTACAAGCTCTCCAATATCTTTTGAATTTACCTCACGATCATATTTCTTCTGAGCCATCCGCTCTATTTCGGCAGTGAGCTCTTCCATCTTATCCATGCTAATGGGCCGCTTTTCGCAAGCTTTTATAATTCCGGATAAAATTTTTGATCGGT
>JAOZRJ010000224.1:274-3139 GCA_029931885.1 Candidatus Omnitrophota bacterium
CCGTCAGTCTTGACCACCATCAACGGAACTTGTTCAACGTATTCATAAGTAGTAAAACGTTTTTCACATTTTAAGCACTCACGACGACGACGGATAGATGTTCCCTCGCTGGTTAAACGAGAATCAACAACTTTAGTTTCTTTATATGCACATGCAGGGCATTTCATAAACAAACTCCAAATAAAAACGTTATCTCTTTTTATATAATGGAAATCGTGCAGTTAATCCTTGCACATCAACCTTAATCTTTTCTAAAGCCTTGTCGTCATTTTTATGCGCAATAGCTTCATCAATAAACTCAGCAATTTTCTTCATTTCAACTTCTTTCATTCCGCGCGTCGTGACCGCAGGGCTTCCAATTCGTATTCCGCTTGTAACCGCAGGCTTTTCAGAGTCATATGGAATTAAATTCTTATTAACCGTAATGCATACCTTATCTAATACCTCTGCCGCATCACGCCCTGTTATTTGCTTAGATCTCAAATCAACCATAAGTAAATGATTATCTGTTCCTCCAGCAACAATTCGATAACCTTTCTCAGTCAATGAGTCCGACAAAATCTTTGCATTCTTAATAATTTGCTCTTGATATTCTTTAAAACCATCTTCAAACGCCTCCTTAAAACAAACAGCTTTGGCTGCAATTACATGCATTAAAGGGCCGCCTTGTATTCCAGGAAAAATCGCCGAGTCAATTTTCTTAGCGAATTCTTGACGGCATAAAATCATTCCACCTCGTGGACCACGCAACGTCTTGTGCGTTGTTGTTGTAACAAACTCCGCAAACGGTACTGGATTTGGATGAAGCCCGACTGCAATCAACCCTGCAATATGTGCCATATCGACCATAAGATACGCACCAACCTCATCACATATCTCTCTAAACTTCTTAAAATCAATGGTTCGAGAATATGCAGATGCACCAGCTACAATCATCTTTGGCTTTGTTTCCTTAGCAAGCTTTAAAATCTCATCATAATCAATAACTTCTGTTTTCTTGTCAACACCATAGCTCACAATATTGTATATCCGACCAGAAAAATTAATTTTATGCCCATGTGTTAAATGCCCTCCACAAGCCAAATCCAAAGCCATCAATGTATCGCCGGCTTGAAGTACCGCTAAGTAAACAGCCATGTTTGCTTGTGATCCTGAATGTGGCTGAACATTAATATGTTCAGCACCAAAAAGCTCTTTTGCGCGCTCAATGGCAAGTTCCTCGACAACATCAACATTTTCACATCCATGATACCAACGTACATGAGGATATCCTTCTGCATATTTGTTGGTCATGACGCTTCCTTGAGCTTCTAAAATTGCCTGCGAAACAAAATTTTCCGAGGCAATAAGCTCTATATTATTATTTTGACGATCAACTTCTTCTTGAATAGCCTGCCAAACTTTTTCATCTGTTTTCTTTAACTGATCCATCATTTTTCTCCTATTTACATCAACAAATTTTTTTGCTCATACGATCAATTTGATTGACTCGTCTAAGATGACGGCCTTTCTCAAATGATGTCCTTAGCCAAACTTCTACAATTTCAAAAATTTCTTTTTGAGAAACAAATTTTGATCCAACGATTAAAACATTAGAGTTATTATGTTCCCTTGAAAGCTGTGCAGCTTTCTTATTATAACAAAGTGCTGCCCTCACCCCAGGAATCCTATTAGCAGCGATGGAATGACCAATACCTGTCATGCATATTAAAATTCCGTAAGCGTTCTTATTTTTGGCAACACCTTGAGCCACACGAAATGAAAACTGCGGATAATCACATGACTTATTCTTTTGATGAGTGCCAACATCCGCAACATCATATTTTTTTTGCTTTAAGAATTTAATTACTTTTTCTTTTAAATTGTATCCTCGATGATCTGCTCCTATAAAAATTTTCATATCAACTCCACGATTTTTTGTACGGCTTCTTTAATAATTTTAGCACATTCTTCATATGTCTGCGCGCCTTGCCCAATAGGATCTGGCACGTTTAAATCATATGCTCCTGCTGCAGTTTTAGAAAATTCTCGTAAAAGGTAAGTACGGCTTGCTGCCTCTGCTTCAAAGCTTGCAATTTGATAACGATGGATAGATGTCATAACTAAAATCAAATCTGCTTTTTTCATCATAGTTTTAGTTAAACATCGTGACTTATGATTAGCTGCATTAATGCCCTCTTTTTCTAAAACTTTCACAGTTTGTTCTGTAGGCCCTCCACTTAAAAATGCACTTGTCCCGGCAGAAGAAACCTCAACATCTTTGCGCCCCGCTAAAAACTCTCTAAGCATATATTCAGCCATAACCGATCGGCAACTATTACCTGTGCATACAAAAAGAATCTGCTTTCTTTTAATTTCACTATCAATATCTTCTTGAGAAATAGGGCCTTCACGTAAAACTTTAGGCGTTGGCAAAGTAAAATCAACCACTGTCGATGATCGCCCTAAAGACGCAGGGCCAGAGTCAATCGCTGCCTCTACAACCCCATCAAGTTTGCTTAACGCCTCCTCACACGTTATAGCCGGACTTTCTCCTTCAATGTTCGCTGAAGGCGCAGCAACTGGACACTGAGCCTGAGCGACCAGCTGGGCTGCAACTGGATGATTGCTAACTCGCAAACCTATCGTCTTTCCATCTTGTGTCGGCACAACAATTGTCAGTGGACCTGGCCAAAATGCATCAATCACCTTGTAAACAGAAACTCCTAAAGAACCAATAAAATTATCAGCAACCTCTTTACTAGGAAGCAAAACCGAAAAAGGCTTGCCTTCAGTCCTTTGCTTAACTTCTCGTAAGGCTTGCATTGCTTTCTCATTAAGAAAATTAGCCCCGATACCATACACGGTTTCTGTCGGAAAAATAAC
>JAOZRJ010000225.1 GCA_029931885.1 Candidatus Omnitrophota bacterium
ATTTTATCCTTGGTTTCCCATATGAGCCGAAAGAAGCGATAATTCGGACCGTTAACTTCATTCTAGAAAATCGAAATAAACTAGGATCGGTAGCTGTTAACATATTCAGAATCAAACCATCCAGCATCATGGCGCAAGATCCATCCAAGTTTGGAATTGAATTTTTGATTAGACACAATCATCTTTACAGATATGGAGATCGACGTTATTTTGAATATATTGAGACAGATGAAGAAAGGCGATTATTTGATACATTCAAAGAAAAAGCTCAGTATCAAAGAGAGACATATAAGATCGTAATGGAAAAATTAAATCATGAAAGAATACCGAACTATCCACATCCACCTCAACATTTAATTTTCGCATTATATGATATCCTGAAAACGAAAGAAAAAGTAGTTTCATGGATGATCGAAAATTACTTCAGTAAAATTCAATTTTAACTCTGTCGGATTGATTACGTAGGACTGACAAGAATGACGATTTTACTTGGCAGAACTATCCAGTCCTGTATAAACAATAACAAATCAAAACAAACGGAGAAAACAATATGGCCGGTTCAATCCACTATCTACAAGAAATGCTTGAAAAAGCAAAAATTTCCAGAAAGAACGGCGAATGTCCGACTTGTTCGGAAAAAATCAACATGTCCGATTTCCCGGATCAAATTTCTTTAAGAGAATTCCGCATTTCTGGTATGTGTCAATCCTGTCAGGACAAGACTTTCGTCGATCCCGGCGAATAAGCCGATTTTACTTGACAGACCTGCCTGGACCTGTATAATGGTTCTTATAACAATCACAAATGAGAATCAAAATGATGGGAATGATATTTTTAAACAGTGGATCGTTTGTTTTCCGAAACGATTCGGGCCACGGAAAAGACTTTTGGGCTTGGGATATCTACGCAGACTCTGGACTACATGTTCCAGTGACTAAGTGGCAGAAACTCCCTAGAGGCCCAAAAGCACACCGAGCGCCAGTCGTTCTCTTCAATCTCGATAATCCACCACGAACTGTTCCATATCTTCCAATTCTAGGAGACTGTTGAAATGATCTTTGTAACGGGTGACACCCACGCGTCATACGATATCAGCAAGCTGTCTTCAAAGAATTTCACGCTGGGCAGACACTTGAACAAATACGATTATGTAATTGTTCTGGGCGACTTCGGTCTGGTTTGGGATAATTCAAGTGAAGAAAGATATTGGATCAAATGGCTGTCAGATAAGCCATGGACTACACTATTCATAGACGGAAATCATGAAAATCATGAGAAGATCCGGGCGCTTACTAGCACTAAGATGTTCGGCAGTTACGTTGGCAAAGTCAATGACAGTATCTATCATCTGAAACGTGGTTACATCTACACGATTGAAGATCTAAAGATTCTGACAATCGGCGGAGCCGCTTCAGTGGATAAAGCACACAGAATCGAAAACGTGACTTGGTGGGCTGATGAACTCCTGTCTGGAAAGGATATCAACAACGCTCTAGACAATCTGGCAGCCAACGATCACAAGGTCGATTATATTCTGACTCATACGTGTTCACAAAGTATTTTTCCATTTCTGAAATTGGGACCGTGGAAGTCCGGCGATCCTACTATGAAAGAACTGGAAGGCATCACGAACGGCGTTTCTTACAAACATTGGTTCTTTGGCCATTTTCATATTGACGGGCAACTGTCTAATCGTCATACTTGTGTATATAATAAAATAATTGAAATCGGAGTCTAACATGAACAATCTTTATGTAGCAAAAACTATCATCGATCAAATCAACTATGCAGATCCTTCAGCGTTAATGGCCTGGGGAACTAAGAATCCTGTAGGTTCCGATAAAGAAACCACGCTGAGCAACTACGATCACAATGTCAAGGGCGATCCAATTTATAAAGACTTTGGATGCCGCGGCTGGGTTCAGTTTGATGTCAATGGATTGAAGTTCAAGGGTCGTGTCTATGTAGGACTCAATGGACTCGATCTCTACGATGTTATCCTTGTAAAGAACACTCAGCACAGGGATCATACGTTTTCATCTACAAAAATGGGCGAAGCAAGAGACATTTACAATGAAGATCTTATGCGGACTATCGATCGCTTGATCGAGAGGGATTAAAATTGATTTTTATGCGGATCGACTCTGGCTACTATGTCGCAGGAGCTGAATTTAATGATCGGAATATTTGTATCAAAACAGCTCCGATCATTAAATGGATGAAAGGAAAATCGCTGACTGTAATTGAGAATTATTGCTTATACAAAAATTTCAGTTGGTCGATTTCCAATTTCCGACCCGATCCGAAAATTTCCGATCCCTCCAAGTCCCGTAAACCGGAAGGTAGCCTTGATGCCTTTTTTACTTGACAGAGTGGGTAGAACCTGTATAATGGTTCTTATAAACAATACGAAATCAAAAACAAATCGGAGAAAACGAATGAAAGTATTGATCACATTCAAAAATCCTGATGCGCTTGATGACGCACGGGAAGATATGCAAGGCAAAACGTTGTCAGATTTCAATCTGATCGCAAGTGAATATTTCGAATATGACGAATATGCGTTTATCGAAATCGACACTGAAACTGGTGAAGCAACTCTCAAAAAGCATTACGAATGTTAATAACATAATATCGGAGCTAGTTATGGCAAAAGTAGCACGTAAGAAGAGAGTGGTCAAAGCGCCACGGAAGAAAGTTGAAAAAGTTGTTTCATCTATCCCTGAAGCGACTGCAGAAAAAAACTGCACGACTTGTGGTTCTTACAATATCACGTCATTCGGGAAAAAGGGAACATGTTTCTTTCATCCTAAACAGAGAGCAGGCGCAGTTAAAATCTGTTGCAAAAACTGGGCGGTATGATGAATGTGTTTGTATACGGAACATTGATGTCTGGATTCCACAATAACTATCTGTTAGAAGGTTTGGAATTCGTAAAGGGGATAATCCAAGGCTACGAAATGCGTGGTGGAGATCACTACTTCCCCTTTGTGAAGAAAGGCCAGGGTGAGGTCTACGGCGAAGTTTATCTCGATGTTCCTACGAATGTCGTAGAGCAATTGGATCGGCTGGAAGGCCACCCAGACTTCTACAAACGGGAAATCGTGACGGTCGTTCTTACTGA
>JAOZRJ010000226.1:0-1177 GCA_029931885.1 Candidatus Omnitrophota bacterium
TAAAGCAGTTGGTGTTGATCCTCAGTTCAAAAAAGGAACAGATGAGCTTGTACGAACGCAACTTGTAGGCGTTGAAGGTTATGAAAATATTGATGCAACGACGCAATATAAAACGGGAGAACTGGACAATAAGGCTATTGCACAAAGCTTACAAGCGTCCAATTCTAACACCGTCGCTGTTTTAACGGATGCTTCGCATATAAAAGTAACTAATCAGTCTATTCCTGAAGATCAGTTAAAATTAACGCTAAAAAGCATATCAGCTGATGGAGATGTTAAAGATATCGAATATTCAGGAACGCCTTCTGTTTCTTATGTCGATGGACAAAGAAAAGTAACGGTTAAAAATGTATCTTTAAAGAATACCGATGGATTAAAATTTGGTTTAAGTAAGGCCGACGTTAGTAATGCAACGCAAGGTTTAGAAGCTGGGACGTTCTCTTGGGCTCTTCCTTTAGGAATTGTAAATGATCCTCGAGTTCAAAAACCAGGTGACGATAAATCTTCAGAACAAAGTGTAGCTGGAACAAGAAGTGATTATGATATTATCGCTACTCTATCTGGGAAGAGAGCCGTAGAGACAGAGTCTAAAAGGACAGATGCTGATGGAAAAGAAACACGTGTAAATAATTATAATCTTGATTTTTCAAATGGACAAATGGCTTTTACAGATAATCCGTTTACTGGCTTTAATTTTCAATCACAAGAAAATATTGATATTGAAGATGTTAAACCAACCTTGACGCCGATCATGACCAATGCGCATATTACGGTAGTTAAAGATCCAAACTCAAAAGAAGGTCCGTTATTTTTACAAAAAAATACAGTTCTTTCGATGAATACGATTACAGGAGAAGGATTGTACATTGATAAAGGTATTGTTGATATTGCAAAAAATGGAGCTATTTCAGTTGAATCAGGAAGTAAAGGTTATGTTGAAGTTGCGAAGACAACGTATGAAGAATTAACAGCTCAACAAGTTGCTGCGAGTGATCTTAGCGGTCTTTCAAAAGATTACATTGATTTGCAATTAATTAATAAAACAACGTATGGTGTTGCAGGTTATGGCGGGGAGTATCAAGAAAAAAATCAAATAGGATATTTAGATACTTTAAGCGTTGAACATGAAGATTTTACCAAGAAGGAAGATCATAATTATAAATTGGCATTTGTCGGT
>JAOZRJ010000226.1:1187-3100 GCA_029931885.1 Candidatus Omnitrophota bacterium
GCGAAAGGGTGATGATTTTGAGTTAAAGGACGTTGAAACCAAAGTTGTTTCAGGTGAAAGTCATCAAGCTTCAGGAGAAAAAGTAGTCTTTGAGAAATTTGTTTCTCAAGCAGGAGAAAAAGAAACATTAGCTAATAGTTATTTGTTAGGAAAGGGAGAGCGTCGGGCAAGTCAAATTACTGTGGGAGGAGAAGGCGGAGCAGGTGACCATGGAGTATCTGCTGCAAGAGCAGGTTTTGTTGCGGTTGGTTCAAAAAATGCAGAAACAGGAGTGCAAGAAGTAGTTTTTCATACAAATAAAAAAGATATTAAAGGACAAGTTACAACATTAGATGCAAGTGAAAGTGATCGTGTTGTAGAAGCATCTCAAGAAGAGATGTATCTTCCTTTTGCTATTGGTAGCCAAGATGCAAATGGAAAAAGAATTTTTACTACAGGCTTGAGTTTTTCTCCTAATTTAACAGGAAATGTAATTTTTATTTCTGATCAAGCGAATGCACAAAATCCAGATAAATGGGTTCCATATTCGAAAACACAAAAAACAGCAACAGGTGAGAGTGCCCAACAGAGAGATCTTCTGCATAAATTTAATGATGAAAAAGAAATTCCGACAAAAAATGCTACAAAGGCAGGTTGGGCTTCTGATGAAAAAGGAACATTAGGACATAAGACGACAGGGATTTTGTCAGGGATTGAATTTTCAGAAAAAGGTGCTCAGTTTTTTGGTGCAGGAGATTTGCAAAGGGATGTTGTATTAAAGGAAGGTGGGACGGCAAAGGTCTCAGGTTCTTTATACGCGAATATGCCGGAAAATGAAATAAAAGAAGTAGGAGCTCTTGTGTATTTAGAACATGAAGGAAAAAGCACATTATCTGGTGTAGAAAAAGGACGATGGGTAGGAGAAGAGGGATACTCAATAAAAGGCTACGCTGTTTCTGCAAGTATTGAAACGGATGCTAAAGGAAAGGATTCATATCTTCCAACGAGATACACTGAAGGAGAGAATGGGTATAAGGTAGCTTTTATTGGGGAAGAGAGTAAAGGCTGGGCTAATGAGACAGTGAAGGTCGGGAATGAAGAAAAAGCTTCTTATATGCTTATCAAGTTTGATGAGGGAGAATTTTATATCCCTGAAACATACAGTCTTGTAAAGAATTTGAAAGGAAAAGACAAGGTTGTTACTCTTGCTGTGCCTGAGGGATATGCTAATGATAGAGCTGCTTTAGCGAAGGCAGCAAAAGAAAAGGCAGCGAAGGTAAAAACAGATAAAACAGAAGCCACAGTTGAGAGAGGATTAGATGATACGGATAGAAATGTTAATATTTTTAGCGAAGTGGATAGCAAAAATAATAAACTTGCTCTGTATGCAAAGCTAGGTACGATCAGAGATCAAAAATCTGTTATGTATATGGATATTAATAATAGAGATGCTGGCGGTGCCAGTGCGCGGACAATGATTGATGATCCTACAATTCAGTCTATTTCTTTAGGGAATGGAATGGATAAAGAAGATAAAAGGTTTGCGCATGTAGATCCAACAAGTTGGAATTCAAAAGATAATACATTTACACTTTACAGTGATAGAAGTACAAAACCAAGAACATTAGATGCTTTGACCTCAAAAGAGAAAAAGCAAGTGGCACAGGAGATTCGAAGATTTTCACTTGTTGTTGACTTTTTTGGAACTGAATTTGATAGATTAAGGGACAATAGTGTTGCTAAGGCTATTTTTGGAAATGATAAAGCGGCTTACATTACTTCTAAGATGCAGAGAGTTCCTAATCCTTATGCGAAAGATGAACTTGTTGAAACGCCATCAGCTTCTTATCTTCAGGCACGTGATGGATTTGAGCAAATTGTAGAGCAAGGGATCGACGATGGTTCCCTCGTGGGTGGTTCAGGAGACTATTATC
>JAOZRJ010000024.1 GCA_029931885.1 Candidatus Omnitrophota bacterium
CCTAAACAGGCTTTACGTTACTGGCAGAAATCTTTAGAAATGTTGCCAAATCAAGAAAATATTATTGAAAAAGTAAGCAAGTTGAAACAAAAATTACCTTAAAATTAGCAGAGATTTTATGAAAAGCATCGCCCTTTGTTCGCCCGCCAAACTTAACCTTTCTTTACGTGTTGTCAGCAAAAGACCCGACGGATATCATAACCTTTCAACCCTTTTTGAAAAGATTAATCTTTTCGATAATATTCGCTTGGTCAGAAATGAAAGCGGACGCATTCGTATTTTTTGTTCTGATAAAAATATTCCTAGAGGGCCGAGAAATCTTGTTTATAAAGCTGCTCAAATGCTGAAAAATGATTTTTGCCATAAAGAAGGAGTTGATATTTATATTACAAAATGTATTCCAGTTGCTGCTGGCTTAGCGGGAGGTTCGAGCAATGCGGCAATAGCCCTTTTAGGGTTAAATAAAATTTGGAAGTTAAGGTTATCTGAGGAACGGCTAGTTTATTATGCTAAAAAGATTGGAAGCGATGTTCCTTTATTTATATATAAGTATACATGGTCTCTAGGTAGAGGGCGCGGAGATAAGCTTAAAAACATCAATTTAAACAAGAAAATATGGCATATTTTGATTATTCCTAGCATAAAAGTGTATTCAGGCGAGGTGTTTAGGGCATTTAAAATGCAGTTGACAAAAAAGATGGATAATGCTAATATCCTAACTCGCGCTTTGAGAGAAGGGAATTTGAGCCGTGTAGGGCGACTCCTCTCAAATGATTTGGAGGCAGCTATTGTGCATGTCCATCCACAACTGCTACAAATAAAGAATAATATAGAATTGATTACTGGCCTAAAAATAAGTTTTTCAGGTAGTGGGCCTTCTTTGTTTGGTGTTGTTGATTCAGAGGTAAAAGCGAAGCAGTTAAAAGTTATATTGCTGAAAAGATATAAGCGTGTATTTGCTGTTAGAACGTTGTGAAAGTTAGCCTTTAAATAGGAGCAACAACAATGGAAATAACAGAAATTAGAGTATTTTTAAAAGGCGGACAAGACAAAAAACTTAAAGCGTATACAACGGTTACTTTTGATAATTGTTTTGTCGTTCGGAACATAAAGGTTATTCAGTCGACGAGTGGATTTTTTATTGCGATGCCATCGAGAAAAATAAAAGTTCCTTGTTCGAAATGTCATTTTAAGAATGAAATTGGAAGTAAGTTTTGTAATCACTGCGGGGCAAGCTTGAGCGTTTCAGACCACGCAACACATAAAGCTGAGGATTCAAAGGCAGAGCATCGAGATATTGCACACCCTGTTACGAAAGAGTTTCGTGAATATCTTCAAGCCAAGGTTTTAGAGGCGTATCAACAGCAAGCTAAAAATGATTTATCAGGTTCTTCTGAGTCTCAAGCAGAAGTAGTAGATATTATTCCTGATGAGGAAGATATATAAAGATTTAAAAGGTTATTGCCCGGTGGTGTAATGGCAACACACGAGAATTTGGATCTCGTATTTCAGGTTCGAGTCCTGGCTGGGCAGCTGATTTTTGATAAAGGTTTATAGGATGACCAAGACGAGCATTATTATTTTAGCCGCAGGAAAAGGGACTCGGATGAAATCCGAGAAACCAAAAGTTCTGCATAGTGTTTGCGGAAAAGCGGTTATTGATTACGTTGTAGAAACGGCTAAGGCAATAGGGTCGGATATCTATGTTGTTTTGGGTCATCAGAGTTTTGTCGTTAGAAGGCATCTTACATCCGGAGTTGTTTCTGTTGTTCAAAAAAAACTTTTAGGAACAGCTGATGCAATAAAAGCTGTTAAGCCGTATCTTTTGCGATCTATAGGAAATGTTGTGATTTTATCTGGAGATGCACCGCTCTTTAAGAAAAAAACGATTCGCCGACTAGTTACTGCACACAAAAAGATTGAAGCAGCGTGCACTTTTTTAACGGCAGTGATGGATGAGCCTGAAGGATATGGGCGAGTTATTCGAGACCAATCAAAAAACGTTATCAGTATTTGTGAAGAAAAGGATGTGACGAGAGATCAAAAGTTTATTAATGAAATTAATGTTGGCGTTTATTGTTTTAATATTCAAGATTTGCTTGAAGGCCTGAAAAGAATTTCTATTAATAAAAAGAAAAAAGAATATTATTTAACAGATATTGTTCATATTCTTGTTCAGAAAAAAAAGGTTGTTAAGGGTGTTTTGTTAAAAGATGCTAGTGAAGGCTTAGGAATTAATACGCGAAAAGATTTAGCTATGGCAAATCAAATTTTACAAAAACGAATTTTAGATAATCTTATGGATCAGGGAGTGACGATTGTTGATCCATTGACGACATATATTGATGTTAATGTTAAGATTGGAAAAGATACAACTATTCGTCCTTGCACCGTGATTGAAAAAGATGTTGTGATTGGCAAAAAATGTACCATTGGACCTTTTTGCCGTATTCGTCCAAAAACACGTATTGGCAACAGCGTTGAAATTGGTAATTTTACGGAAGTTTCACGATCGACCTTAGGTGAAAAAACATTTATGAAGCATTTTAGTTTTTTAGGCGATACTGATGTTGGGAAGCGTGTTAATATTGGTGCTGGTGTTGTAACAGCCAATTATGACGGAAAAAATAAAAGCAAGACATCAATTGCAGATGATGCTTTTATTGGATCAGATTCAATTCTTGTTGCTCCTGTAAAGATTGGAAAAAAGGCAATGACGGGAGCTGGATGTGTTGTGACAAAAGGAAAAAATATTCCTGATCATAGTGTTGTGGTCGGGATTCCTGGAAGAATTAAATCGAAAAGGAAAACCAAATGAATAATCTAGCTATTATTACAGGAAATGCTAACCCTGAACTGGCAAAAGAAATTTGTCAACATTTAGGAATATTTTTAACCAAAGCACTTGTTGGTCGTTTTAGTGAGGGAGAAATTCGTGTTCATATTGAAGAAAATGTCAGAGGAAAAGATGTTTTTATTGTTCAGCCAACATGTCGGCCTGCCAATGATAATTTTATGGAGCTTTTAATTTTAATTGACGCTGTTCGTCGTGCTTCACCAAGAAGAATTACGGCAGTCATGCCTTATTATGGCTATGCTCGACAAGATCGCAAGGATATGCCTCGTGTTCCTATTACAGCTAAACTTGTTGCCAATTTAATCGCAGGAGCAGGCGCGAATAGAGTTCTTACTATGGATTTACATGCAAGCCAGATTCAAGGATTTTTTGATATTCCGGTTGATCATTTGTATGCTCTTAACACAATCTGTGAATATTTTTTAAATAAAAAAATAAAAGATTTGGTTGTTGTTTCTCCGGATGTTGGCGGCATTAAAATGGCACGAGCTTATGCGAAAAAATTATCGGCAGGATTAGCTATTGTTGATAAGAGGCGTAACAGCCCTGAGAAAACAGAAGTGATGCATATTTTAGGTGATATTAAAGGGAAAAGAGTTGTTCTTGTTGATGATATTGTTGCTACGGCGGGTTCTCTGGTTGAAGCAATTGAAGAGTTGGAAAAAAGAGGCGTTGCTGAAGTATTTGCGGCTACTAGCCATGGTGTATTATCCGGAGACGCTGTTAAACGAATTGAAGATTGTAAAGCTTTAAGCGAGCTTATTATCACGAATAGCATTCCTTTTGCAGATGTTGAAACGCATCCAAAAATAAAAGTTTTAAGCGTTGCACCTTTATTGGCAGAGGCTATAAAAAGAACCCATAACGAAGAATCGATCAGTTGTTTGTTCGATTAAAAATTAAAAAATAGAGTAGACTGAAGAAAAAGGCGGTAGATTAAAAAATGGAAGAAATTAAATTAGATGTTCAAATTAGAAAAGAATTAGGAAAACAAAATTTACAAAAAGTTCGAAAAGAAGATTACATTCCTTCGGTTGTGTATGGAGGAAAGGAAGAGTCTTTGACAATCAAAGTTGATCGCAGAACGTTTAATCGTCTTGAGAGAGCGCATCGAGGGGAAAGCGTTGTTCTTCATTTAAGCATTTTGGATGGAGAGAAAAAGCTTAAAGATTTTCCGTCAATTATTAAAGAAATTCAGCATCATCCAGTGAGTGATAGAATTTTACATATTGATTTTACTCGCATTTCTTTAACTGAAGAAATTGAGGTTAAGATTCCTATCGTAGCGCAAGGAGAAGCTGTTGGCGTTAAAAAAGACGGAGGCACTGTTGATCATCATCTTCGGGAACTTGATGTTGTATGTCTTCCGATGAAAATCCCTCAAAATATAGAGATCGACATTTCTAGCTTAGAAATCCATGATGCGGTTCATGTTAAGGATCTTGTTTTGCCAGAGGGAGTTATTACAAATCATGATCAGGAAGAAGTTGTCCTTTCTGTTGCACCACCAATGAAAGAAATCGAAGAGGAGCCGGCTGAAGAGGAAGCTTCTGTAGAGCCTGAGGTCGTAAAAGAAAAGAAAGAAGATCAGGAAGAAGCTTCAGGCGAATCGGCATCTGAAAAAGAAAAAACAGAAGGATAATTATTGTCAGACAGCTATCTTATTGTTGGATTAGGAAATCCTGGCACAGAATATGGGTGGACGCGACATAATTTTGGATTTTTGGTTGTTTCAAAATTAGCTGAACAAAATAATATAAAATTTGTAAGGAGCTCAAAGTATCAGGGCTTTATTGGTCGGGGAACAATAGGAGGAAAAGATGTTTCGTTATTGTTGCCTCAGACATATATGAATTGTTCGGGTGTTTCGGTTCGAAAGATTATTGGGGATAAAAAATTTGTTCTTTTGAAAGTTTTAATTGTTTGTGATGATTTTCATGTTGATTTTGGTTCCCTTCGTATAAGAAAAAAGGGAAGCGCTGGGGGGCACAACGGGCTAGTATCAATTATTGATCAATTAGGGACGCAGGATTTCGCGCGGCTACGTGTTGGTATCGGAACACCTAAAGGAAAAAAACAAACAACAGATTTTGTTCTTTCAAATTTTAGTGCGCGAGAAAGAAAACAGTTAGAATTATATATACAAAATGCCGTGGATTGTTGTTCTGCATTTTTGGCAGCAGGGATAAATCAGGCAATGGCCACATTTAACAAAAGGAATAAAAATGACGAAGTATGAATTAGTTGTTATCCTGGATGCACATTCAAATCAGGAAGAAAAAGAAACCATTATTAAGCAAACGGCTGATGCGATTGCAAAGGGTGGCGGAAAAGTAATTAATAGCCAGGTTTGGCTTGAGAAACATAAGCTTACTTTTAAAATTAAGCGCCGGACAGAAGGAACATATTATTTGATTAATTTTGAATGTGCTTCATCTGCGACGCCTAAAATTAGACAAATTTTAAGCACGAATGAAGATATTCTTCGTTCTGCAATAACAAAGATTGAGTAAGAGGGAAGAAGGGGGAGTTTATGGCGAGTTTAAATAAAGTTTTTATGATCGGAAATTTGACAAAAGATCCTGAGTTGCGTTATACACCGAACGGCGTTGGTGTTGTGAATTTGCGTATAGCGGTAAATCGAAAATATCGTGATCGTGCTTCGGGAGAGCTCAAGGAAGAAACATGTTTTATCACCATTACAGCTTGGGATAAGCAGGCAGAGGCATGTAATCAATATTTATCAAAAGGAAGTCCTATTTTTGTTGAGGGAACGTTACAATCTCGTTCTTGGGAAACAAATGATGGACAAAAGCGAAATACAATTGAAGTTAGGGCAGAGCGCGTTCAATTTTTGGGATCTTCAAAAGATTCCGGACCAAAGGTGAGCGCAGGAACTGAAGGAGAGGTTCAATCAGAGGATTCTTTAAAGCCAGAAAATATTTCCTGGGATGAAGAAGAAAACGTTGTTTAACAAAGGATAAAATATGTTTAATAAATTTAAGAAAAAAGATGGGAAAAAGACAACAAAAAGGACGCCCAGAAAGCCAAGGGTTCGCGTTAAGCTTCCAAAAGATGCAGAAATTAATTATAGAAATATAGATTTATTACAGAAGTTTATCTCTCCTAAGGGTAAGATTATGTCTCGCCGTTTTACGGGAGCTTCGTGTATGCAACAAAGAGATTTAACAAAAGCGTTGAAGCGAGCTAAGTTTTTAGCTCTTTTACCAGTTGGTTCAGCAAAGAGGATTTAATATGAAAGTAATTTTATCACAAGATATCAAAAATATCGGTAATATCGGAGATGTTGTAACTGTTAAAGATGGTTTTGCACGTAATTTTCTTATTCCGCAAAAAAAGGCGCATTTGGCTACTTCCGTAAATATAAAAAGAATTGAACAGAAGAAAGTTAAAGAAAAAGCTGCAGAAGAAAAAATAAAACTTGATGCTCAGGAATATGCAAAGAAATTATCTGGAACATCTTGTACTATTAATGTGGAAGTTAATGATCTTGAAAAGCTTTATGGCGCTGTTACAGAAGCAGATATTGTAAAGGCTTTAAAAGAAGAAGGGCTTGATATTGACAAGAAAACGATTGTCATCGAAAAGCCGATTGAAGAATTAGGAATTTTTGAATTTGGTATTCAAGTTCATCCAGAGGTTGTTGCAAAAATAAGATTATGGGTAACCAAGAAATAAAAGCCGTATATAAATCTAAGGGCGTAGCGAATTCTAATCCGGATACAAAAGTGGCTCCGCAGAATATCGAGGCGGAGAAGTCTGTTTTAGGATCAATGATCATTGATCAGGAGGCCATCGGATCGGCAGTTGAGATCTTGGATCAGGATTCTTTTTATGATCCGGCTCATCGAAAGATTTTTGAAGCGGTTTTAAAATTATATAATGAGCGTAAAAATGTTGACTTGATCACACTTTCCGATGAATTAAAGTCACAAGGAGCTTTAGAAGAGGTTGGCGGCGTTAGTTATTTAACAGTTCTTATTGATTTTGTTCCTTCTGCTGCTAATGTTGAATATTATGCGCGTATTGTTAAAGAAAAGAATATTCAGCGTCAACTTATTCAAAATGCAACACAAATTATTGCAGAAAGTTATAAGCCTGGTGCGGATATTGATGAATTAGTTGATGGCGCCGAACGTCTTATCTTCCAAATTGCAACAGCACGTTTAAGACAAAAAGCAACTCACATTAAAGAGCTGATCAAAGAAACAATAGAGACAATTGATAATCTTTATCAGCGAAAAGAATATGTAACTGGCATCTCGACAGGCTTTATTGAATTTGATAAAATGACTTCAGGTTTGCAGAAGTCAGACCTTATTATTGTAGCTGGACGTCCATCAATGGGAAAAAGTTCCTGGGCAATGTCGGTAGCCGAACACGCGGCTGTTGATAAGAAAATAGGAGTCGCTCTTTTTAGCTTGGAGATGTCAAAAGAACAGCTTGTTCAGCGTATGCTTTGCTCTCATGGACGGGTTGACGCGCATAAAGTGAGATCAGGGTTTTTGTTACCATCGGATTGGCCAAAACTGACTGCTGCTGCAGGAAAACTATCTACAGCTCCGATTTTTATTGATGATGCTCCTGCGATTTCTGTTTTGGAATTGAGAACTAAAGCTCGACGTTTAAAATCGAATCATGATATTCAGCTAATTATTGTTGATTATTTACAGCTTATGCGTGGAACTTATCGTGCGGATAGTCGTCAGCAGGAGATTTCTGACATCTCTAGATCTTTAAAAGCATTAGCACGTGAATTAAGTGTACCTATTATGGCTATCAGTCAGCTTTCGCGTGCTGTTGAAAGTCGTCAAGATCACCGTCCTCAATTATCAGATCTTCGTGAATCTGGTGCTATTGAGCAGGATGCGGATTTGGTTGTTTTGTTAATGCGTGAAGAATATTATTTCCCGACAGAAGAAAATAAGGGAATAGCAGAGCTTATTATTGCAAAACAAAGAAATGGCCCGGTTGGGACCATTAAAACTACTTTTATTAAAGAGTATATGAAGTTTGAGAATTTAGCACGGTCTTCAGGATAAAACAGAGAGGAAAAAAATGAAAAAAAGAATATTGTTACCGGTGATTTTTTATTTTGTGGGATGTCTATGCGTTTCGTCTGCGTTTGCTCAATATGGGACGGCTGAAGTTTCGGTAAATGCATCAAAGATAGAGCAACTTTCTGCGGACGCTGGGCAGCCGACACAAGAAGTAGTGGTGAAAGAAGATGTCGTTACAGAAAATGTTCCTCTTGAAGAGGTTGTTTTACCGTCTGCGACGACCGTTAAAGCTGTTGATATTCAAGGAAATAAAACAATTGGGATTACTACAATTTTAGCAAAAATTAAGACACGCGTCGGTGATCTTTATTCTGAAAATATTGTAGGAGATGACATTAAAAGACTCTATAATACAGGTTATTTTTCTGATGTTGCTGTTGAGAAACAAGATTATGAAGATGGGTTAAAAGTTATAATTCATTTAAAAGAAAAGCCAGTTATTGATAAGATTACATTCTCAAAAACACGTTATTATAGCCCAAGAGCATTGACGTTAAAGATGAAGAGCAAGAAAGGTCGTTTTTTTGATAGACGAAATTTAAAAGAAGATAAAAAGATTATTAAAAATCTTTATGAAAAGAAAGGATTAACCAAGGCTGTTATTAATGTTGACGTTGATATTGATGAAGCAAGTAATCGGGCTAAGATTCATTTTATTATTCAAGAGGGAGAACGCGTTAAAATCAAAAAGATTAAAGTTTTTGGAAATAAGTCATTTCCTTATAAAAAGATCATTCGAGCCATTAAAACTCGTGCGGATACATTGTTTACATCTGGGTATTTAAAGGTTGATGTATTAGATGAAGATATGGAGCGTATCAAGGCTTTTTATACGAGTGAAGGGTTTTTAGATGCAACAGCGAGTTATATTCTAGAGCAAGCACCAAAATCTAGATTGATTATAAATATTAAAATTGATGAGGGAAAGAAATATTTTGTTGGCAATATTACGATTGAGGGAAATAATATAGTTTTTTCAACTGATGATATTTTAAAGGTTATGACGGAAATTAAAAAAGATGGAATTTTTACACCTCAAAAAATGGATGAGGATCTTGCTAGTATTAATTCACTATATTTTGACAAAGGATATATTTTTGTTCATGTTGCAGAATCGACATCCATTAATCCTGATACAGGAAAAGTTGATATTCTTCTAGATCTTCAAGAAGGCGATAAAGCTTATGTAAATAAAGTTAATATTCAAGGCAACATGAGAACACGGGATATCGTTATTCGTCGAGAATTGAGGCTAAAACCAGGTGATGTTTTTGATGGAGCAAAATTACGTCGTAGTAAAGAGCGACTCAAGAATTTAGGATATTTTGAAGAGGTTGATTATGATATTCAAGATACTCCATATGCAAACAAGAAAGATTTACTTGTCAAGGTAAGAGAAGCAAAGACGGGAAGTTTTAGCTTCGGAGGTGGATACAGTACAGTAGAGCAGCTTGTTGGGTTTGTTGAGGTTGAGCAAAAGAATTTTGATTTTACGAATTGGCCTACGTTTACAGGAGGCGGTCAAGATATACTGATCAGAGGTGAAGTTGGATCTGTCCGCAACAACGCAAGATTGAGTTTTACTGAGCCTTGGATTTTTGATTTTCCAATTTCGGGAGGATTTGATCTTTATCGAACGAAGCTTAGCCGTGATTCAGACGTTGGTTATGCTTTTGATGAAAAACGTGTTGGAGGCGATATTCGTTTTGGAAAACAAATTTCAGAATATTTATCTGCTGGAACTATTTATCGCTTAGAGGAGATTACAATTAGTAATTTGGCGGATGGCGTTAGTAGCGAGTTGACCAAGGAAGCAGGTACGAATACGATAAGCATGTCAAGTTTTAGCTTAACGTATGATACTCGTGATAATGTTTTTAGCCCAACAAAAGGTTTTATTTTGGGTGGTACTGTTGATCTTGCCGGTGGGTTTCTATCGGGAGATAAAGATTTTTATAGATTTCGGACAAAAACAAGTTATCTTGTCCCAGTAGTAAAAGAGACGGTGCTGGAATTTCGTTTACGTACAGGATTTGCTAAGGCATATGATGATTCTGAATATGTTCCTGTTTATGAACGATTTTTTGCTGGTGGAGCAAATACAATTAGAGGATATAATGAGAGGAAAGTAGGTCCTTTGGATTCAATAACAGATGATCCAATTGGTGGCGATAGCTTACTTGTTGCAAATATAGAGTATACGGTTCCTTTAATGGATTTTCTTAAAGTTGCCGCATTCTTTGATGTTGGTAATGTTTGGAAAGACGTTGAAGATTTTGCTACTGGCGGATATAAAGCAGGTACAGGTCTTGGTTTACGCATTAAAACGCCTATTGGTCCGATTAACCTAGACTATGGTTATCCTCTTAATGACGAACCAGGAGAAGATGAAAGAAGCGGAAAATTTTATTTTAGTATTAGTAGATCATTTTAAAATAAGGAGGGGTTTCGATGAGGAAAGTTTCTGTAGTTTTTTTAGCAGTTGTTTTAATGTTATCAGTAGCAAGTTTTAGTTATGGTCAAGGTTCTTCATTAAAGATTGCTTATGTAAATTTAAGCGGGATTTTTGACAGTTATTATAAGACAGGAAATTATGACAAAACATTAGAAAAAAAGAATCTTGATTATCAAAAGGAACGGAATCGTAAGATTGAGAAAATTCAAGAAGCTGATCGAAGACTTGTTCTTTTGAAGCCAGATGAACGTGCGAAATTAGTTGAACAAATTAATAAAGATAAAAAGGCGCTTGAAGATTTTGATCGGAAAAAATTGACGGATCTTCGAAAAGAAAGAGATGAAAAAGTTCGTGAGATTTTATTAGAGATCGAGGAAGTTATTAAAAGTTATGCCCAAAAAGAAAAATATGATGTTATTTTAAATGACCGTGTTTTAATTTATGGGAATCAGACGCTTGATCTTACAACGAAAATTCTTGATATATTGAACGTTAAAAAGAAATAAGTAAAAATAGTGTCGATGCGAAAAACTCTGGCTGAGATTGCCAAGATTATAGATGGAGAAGTCCAAGGGGACGAACACCTCGTTATCACTGGAATTTCTGGGATAAAGGAGGCGAAAAAAGGTCATATTACGTTTGTGGCCAACCCTAAGTATTTTTCTCTTGTTGAGCAAACACAAGCTTCGGCTGTTATTGTTTCTTTTAATATTCCTTTCAGTAAAAAGCCTTTAATACGAGTAAAAAATCCTTCATTAGCTTTTTCAAAATTTGCTTCTACAATTATTGGTGATTTGTCACATCATGTTAATGGGATTCATTCTACAGCGGTAATCGCCGAGGATGTTGTTATCGGGAAGAATGTCGCGATTGGTCCATGTGTGGTTGTTCAGAGTAAAGCAAACATTGGAAATGACACAGTCATTCATGGTGGATGTTTTATAGGTTATGAAGTTATTGTCGGGCAAGGATGTTTAATTTATCCGAACACGACCATAAGAGAAAGAGTTCAAATCGGAAGTAATGTAATTATTCATTGTGGGGCTGTTATTGGGTCGGATGGGTTTGGTTTTGCAGATGTTAAGGGGGTTCATGAAAAAATTCCACAGGTTGGGATCGTTGTTGTTGAGAATGATGTTGAGATTGGATCCAATGTAACAATTGATCGCGCCCGTTTTGATAAAACATTTATTGGCCAAGGCACTAAAATTGATAATTTAGTTCAGA
>JAOZRJ010000227.1 GCA_029931885.1 Candidatus Omnitrophota bacterium
CCAGGGTATTTAAAATATGAAGCGTATAAGGATCCAGATTATATAGAAAAGACAGTGACAGATCTTGGTAGAAAATATAAATTTATGCATTTTGATAGTGCTAGAGAAGAAGCTGATGCTTTTCTTGCGGAATATCCGTTTTTATTAGGAAGACATTTTGGAATATCAAAAGCATGGTTAATTAAAGTAATAAAGGCTTTTCCTGAGGAACTAGATGGAGTTAAGCGTCATTCTTTTTATTCAGCAGTTACTAGCTTGATTGTCGCTAGGGAATTTATGAAAATATCTCCTGGAATCATAAAAGAAGATGATTTAACTATTATATTTCAAGCAGCATTACTTCAGAACTTGGGGTATGCTCACAAATCTATGAGTAAGAAAATAGATTTAAATCATATTGTTGATGAAAAAGAATTAAAATATCTAAGAGAAAGAGAGCAATCTCTTATTACGGTAGTTATGAGAGATAAAGGAATCAGGGCCAAACTTCCTGCTCATCGAGGCATTATCGAATTTTTAATGACTAATCATTATACTTCTTTGGCTAGAATTAGCACTCGTCAAGGAGTTCCGAGGAATTGGGCGCGTAAAAGTCATCAAAAGAGAGCAAAGGTTTTAACTCAAATTCTGTATGTTTCAGGGCTTGTAAGTGCTGCCAATGAATATTACAGAGGGTATTTGCGTAATGGATATTATTATACATTAGAAGATTTTGTTGATATTCATGTTAATCGATTAAGGATTAGTAGGCAGATTCCATTTGATTTATATAAAGCAGTAAGAAATGTTGTCGGTGAGATAAAGGACGCTTTTAAAGAGACAGAGCAATATATTGTAATCCATAATGCTCTTGTCTTAGCACAGGGAGGAGAAAATAAGAAATATTTTATGTCTCTTCTTAAAGAAAGAAATATTAATTCTAGCGGTTATAGCAAATTACGAATAGATTCTCTTTCTATAAAACTAAGAAGATATAACAAAATTATTTCAGGCTTAGATTCTGAAATACATTCTGTTCTTAGATACGAAGGAAAAGTTTTTGCTCTTATTGGTGAGGCTCCAAATTATGTTGAGCTTTTACCGTTATGTGATCTGAGATCTCCTAAAGAAGCTGAAGAATATTATGAAAGACTTGAAGGATTTCTGAAAGTTTTAAAGAAATCTTCTAAAGGAAAAGTTAATCTTATTAAAGATAATCATAGAGGGTATTTTTATCCAGAAGAAAAAGCTCCAGAAATTTATGAAAAGAATTTTACGAGAAGGCGTAAACTTTTAAAAAGATTATTAAAGTTTGCCAAGCCAAATGAGGTCAATATTTTCTTAAATGGAACTCCGACGGCTTCTGGAAAAACGGTTACTGCAAAGTCTTTATCATTTATGGCTCCCGAGATATTTGTTTATTTTCCAATGGATCGATTTTTTAAATCGAAGATTTCAATTGAGCAATTTGAGAGCGGGGAGTGGAATCCTGATTTGGAAACGGCACCGTTAAAAAATAAAATAACAGGAGAATATTATAGAGACAGTGAAGGTAATCCAATTTATGATTATGATTCTGAGGACGCATATGCATGGGCTATTTTGATTCCATGCCTGAAGGAGCTTATAATTAATGGAGAGACAAATATTCCTGGGCCATATGATTTTAAGAATGGACAAATGAATTTAATAACGAAAAAGAAATTAAAGGTTGAAAAAGGTCAAATCATTAATGTTGATGGTATTTATGCTTTACATGACAAAGTTGTGGAGATGGTCAAGAGACATAACTATATTGCTGTTTATCGAGATACTAGGCTTTTAGTCAGATTGACAAGAAGATTAATTAGAGATACTGGTTCTCGCTATCCTGAAGATTCCCGAGGAGATTTGTCAATTATTACATTTATAAGGTTTTTTCATCCTGTTTATGGAATTTATCCGATAGAAAAGAAATTTATTTATAGAACTAAAAAGAATGCTTCTGCTGCTAGAAAAGGTGAGCCTAAAAATATTAATATTATTAATACAGAAGTGTTTAATGAGATGCCTCGTTTAGGCATAGAGAGACGGGAAAAAGATGGTGAGTTAATACTTAAGCCTCTTATGGAAGAAGTGCAGGGAGATTTTAATCGGGCTGTAAAAGAAGATGTGATAGATTTGGATTTGGCAAAAGAGATACAAGGATATATTGATGAGATATGCGAGGAAGCAGAGATCGTGCTTGAAACGGTTGCCATTAATTTTATATTGGGAAATGAGGATTCTGAAAAAGAACAAAAATGTATTACTCTTGCTTATAAGGCATCAAAGAAAATTATTGAAGAGTCATCATCTGATACTGATTCGAGTAGCAGCTCGATAGGCGATTCTTATTATGATTTGAATTTGTTTAAAAGTGAAGAGACTTTAAGTTCGCCTGTTAGCCTATCTGAAGACAAGCTCTTATCTCTTATGAGCCAGGTTATAAAAGCATATATTAATATGGCAATAAGATTTACCGAAAAAATTAAGAAATTACCTACGTCGAAAAAAACAGAGCGTCGATGGAAAACAATAAGAAATTGCGTTGCGGCTTTAAATGAAATTGCAGAGGGAAAAGATGATATTTTTGGCGAAACAGGAGATCAGTTATTTTATTTTGATGAAAAATTAGTTTATACTTTAGGTGTGGCGACAAAAGTTATTTGTAAAGAAAATACAGTTGACGCTCAGGAAGTAAGAAGAATTCTTCAAGAATTGAAGGACGTTTTTAAAATGTCATATAAGAATTATTTATCGAGCAAAGAGAGAGAACTCTTAGGAGAAGAAATTTCTTCACCGTTATTTGAAAGAAGGGTTGCTGCGCACAAAATATCGGAGAAATTAATAAAGTTGATTAACGAAGTAGAGAAAAGATTCAAAGAGCCGCGGGCAATTTTATTAAGTTTTGATGGAGATATAGCAGCTGGAAAAACAACTATTTGTAAGCAGGTAGTAGAGAGAATCCGACAGGAAACTAATAAAAAAATAGTCGTTGTGCATATGGATAGTTGTTTTAATAAAAAAATAGGGAAATTTGAGTTTAGAAATCTGGGTGATCAAATTTTTGT
>JAOZRJ010000228.1 GCA_029931885.1 Candidatus Omnitrophota bacterium
GAACAAAAATACCAATCGACGGTACATACAAAAAATGTTCGGCAATAGAAATATAACCGACTTGAGGCCGAATTGGAACAATCTGTGAAACTGGAATCAGCGTGATAAGAATAAAAAAAGAAAAAAATAAAATCTTAGGATTAATATGTTTGCGTAAGCGCACAACAACAAACAAAATTGCAAAAAAAACACTAAACGTCATTATCGTTTTGATGTTAAAAAATCCAGCTACGACAGGACAAATACGGTCAAAATACAAATTTGTAGGAAAAAGAATAAGACGCAAAAATGTCAACCAAGAAGACAAAAAGGTAATGATCCCGAGGATAAAATCCTTCGGCAGCAAGAAATATGAAAGCCTTGTAATGCCTAAATTATTTCGAACAGAAAAATACACTAAAGAAAAAATAGCAAAAGGAATGATCGGCTTAATAAAAGCAATCCATGAACGATTTCGCTTCTTGTAAATAAAAAATTCATAAATTACGATAATAAATGGAAGCATTATCGAAGACTCTTTGCTCAGAAGTGCAAGAACAAAACAAAGCATAGCTCCCGCATAATAAAAATCTTTTTGCCTTTTTCTATACAGATTATATAAAAAAAGTGCACTCATTTCAAAAAAAGCACAAAGCAAGATTGATCGTCCTGCTATATTAGACACAGCTTCACTGTTAATAGGGTGAATAACAAATAAAAGCGCAGTAAAAAAACCAACCATAACATTTTTAAAAATGCTGCTGATAAACATAAAAATAATTATGCCAGTCAAAAGATGAATAAAAAGATTAGTGAGATTAAAAAAGAAATAGTTCAAGCCGAAAAAGTGATTTTCTATCATATAACTTAAGGTCACAAGCGGCCGATAATACGAATTCTCTCCGAAAAACGATTCTTTAAAAATTGTGCCTACATTAGCAAAACTTTGAATATTCGGATTACCTAAAATAGACGCTCGATCATCCATGGATTTAAATGATCCTCCCAGCATAAACGAATAAGCCACAAAACCTAACAAGACAATAATTAAAATCTTACCAGTATTGCTTCTGAGAATATTTTTAGTTAGGCTGATCATTTTCTGCTAAATAGATAAATATATTTATTTAAGATTATTGACACACCTAATAATATATTTAATCTCTTTACCTTTGAGCGAAGGGTGTATTGGAATGGAAATATTTTCTTTTGCTAGCCTTTCAGAAACAGGAAATCCTTTCATTTTTAAATACTGATGCAAAGGCTTATAGATTGGTGCGGCGCAAAAGATTCCTTTTTTCTTTAATTCTCTAATATATTTATTCTTATTACTTTTTACCTTAATTATATAGCGAAAATAAACTGCATCTTTTCCTTTTTTAGAAATAGCTAACCTAATGTTGCGGTTTGATAAGCCTTTATTATAAACTTTCGCGATTCTCTTTCGTTTTGCAATAAACGAAGGAAGCCTAGAAAGCTGGCTAATTCCCAACGCAGCCTGAAAATCTGTCATCTTATAATTAAAACGAACAACATAATCATTTTTATGGTCATAGTCGCGAAGATCTCTGATCTTCGCTAATAATTTCTTATTTCTAGAAACAACCATTCCTCCCTCACCCGTTGCAAGCATCTTTGTAGCATAAAATGAAAATATGCTTAAAACCCCAAAACTTCCAACCTTTTGATTATTGTATAACGCACCGACTGACTGAGCACAATCTTCAATTATGGGAATCTTAAACTTTAACAATGCCTTGATATCCGCAGGCATGCCAAACATATGAGGAACAATAATAGCTTTTGTCTTTTTGTTAATTTTTCGCCCAACATCTTCAACGGAAATATTAAAATCATCATCGCTAACATCAACCAATCGTGCTTTTGCTCCTATATAATTTATAGCATTCAGTAGCGCCGTGCATACATAGCTGGGAATAATTACCTCATCGCCTTTCTTAACTTCTAAAGAAAGTAGCGCCAAATGTAACGCAAATGTTCCCGAACTTGTGGCTACAGCTTCTTTCAATCCAAAAAATTTAGCAAACTTGCCCTCAAATTCTTTTACACAAGAACCTTGAGTAAGATTACTGCTCTTTATCGCCTTAGATACAGCCCAAACATCTTGAGAATTTATAGTTGGCTTGGAGTGAGGAATATTATATTTCATATTTTACTTTCTCTAGCTTGCTTTCAAATATCTAAGGGCTTTAAAGCCTTCTGCATACTTAATCTTTCCCTGAAACCCTCTAAAATGCGCGACAGCCTTAACGCTTTCAATCATGTTTAATTCCGACGGATACGATCTGGAAATCTGAGAATAATGAGCCTTAAGAATATTCACCTTCTCCTGTAGAACATCCTGAATATCAACAAAAATATCAGGTTGAAAATTCTGAGAAGTATAATCCTCGTAAAATAGCACTCTCTTAATATAGCGCGTTGCAGAAATAACGCATTGCGCCAAAGACCTATGATCCTGATGAGAATCATCATAATAATTTACGTACACTTCATCTGGAGAAACTTTATTAACAATCGCCTCGATAGAGGCAACCACATCTTTTGTTACAGAAATTTCTGTATCTTTACACGCGCCCCAAAATACTTCCTTAGCTCCTATGAGCTGCGCCGCCTTCTGTTGTTCTTCCCTTCTTGCTTGAGGATCTCCTGCTTCTTTTCCTTCAGTCAGCACCATCAAAAAAACATCATGTCCTGCTTTTGCATATTTCAACAAAGTTCCGGCGCAACCAAGCTCTATATCGTCTGGATGCGCGCCAATAGCAAGAATATTCATCTTTATCCTCCTTAAATTTGTATCTTAAATTCAATAATTAAAGTTACGTAACCTAAGGAAATATTACTTAGTTAATATTTCCAAACTTTTCGGTCCACAATTAAACAATAAATCAATAACCGCCATATGAGATACAAATTCATCGTTATTTTTATTCATCCACACCTGATGATATGCTGGATGAACAAAATCTTGCGTAATAATCTTGATCTGGCTTTCTTTAAATTTATCAAAATCCATGTACTTGCTACCATCAGCCCCA
>JAOZRJ010000025.1:0-6317 GCA_029931885.1 Candidatus Omnitrophota bacterium
TCTGTAGCCAAAATTCTTCCTTCTTCATCTTTTCGTGGAAGCAAATTTTGAGAAATAACACCAGCTAAACAAGAAGCAAGTTGTAACTTAACTTGTTCTTGCTGATGAGGTGGAAAAACATCAATAATGCGTTCAATTGTCTGAGGTGCATCAGGTGTATGCAATGTTGCTAAAACCAAATGGCCTGTTTCCGCAGCTGTCAAGGCTGTTGATATTGTCTCTAAATCTCTCATTTCTCCGACGACAATAACGTCCGGATCCTGACGCAAACATCTTTTTAATGCCTCCGAAAAAGAGTGTGTGTCATTATAAACTTCTCGCTGCTTTATAACAGATTTCTTATTATAATGAATATGCTCTATAGGATCTTCAATACAAATAATTAAATCTTTCCTTTCGTTATTAATCATATCAATCATCGCAGATAATGTAGTTGTCTTACCTGCTCCTGTCGGACCAGTAATCAAAACCAAGCCTGTCTTTCTTTTAGCAAAATCACGTACAACATCAGGAAGTCCAAGCTCCTTAACGCTTGGGATAAACAGAGGGATTCTTCTTAAGGCCATTTCAACCGAACCACGCTGAACGTGCACGTTTGCTCTGAAGCGATCTAATCCTGGAATGGCAACAGAAAAATCTAATTCAAGCTTTTTCTCAAACTGCTCTTTTTGATCATCAGTCAACAAGCTATAAATCATCTTCTTAAGAGTATCTCGATCAAGAGGTGCTCCCTTGGTTACAACTAAGGTGCCATCTAAACGCAAAACAGGAGGCGTATCCTCAGTAAGATGAAGATCAGAAGCTTTTTGATCAATAGCTAAAAGCAATAAGTCTCGTATACTTGCCGATTTATCCATAATTTATGTCCTTTTGTTTTTTTTAATCCAACTAGCTATACGGGTTAAACCTTCTTCAATGCGCTCGACAGAAGTAGCAAAGCTCAATCTCACATAATCATCAGCCCCAAAACCACCACCGGGAATACAGGCCACGTTAATGTCATCAAGAATCTTTTTTGCGAAATCAACAGAGCTTAAACCAAGCTTACTAATATTACAAAAAATATAAAAAGCACCCTTAGGATAAATATAGCTAATTTCTGGTATTTTGTCTAAACATTTTACAATGAATTCACGTCTCTTCTTGAATTCATTTTTCATCTTTATTAAATCCTCATCAGGCGCACTTAATGCTGTTACTGCTGCAGCCTGGCTAATTGAAGTCGGATTCGAAGTTGAATGATCTTGAATTTTCTTAACATTGCCAGCAATTTCTTTTGAAGCCCCAAAATATCCAATACGCCAACCTGTCATTGAATAACTTTTTGAAACCCCATTGACAGTAATTGTTAAATCATAAATATTCTTATTTAAAGAAGCAATTGAAGTGTACGGCTCATCTACATAACATAACTTTTCATAAATCTCGTCGCTAATAACAAAAATATTTCGCTTCACGCAAACTTCCGCAATACTTTCAAGTTCACTTCTAGAATATACAGTTCCTGTTGGATTGGATGGAGAATTTAAAATAAGGACTTTTGTATTTGGAGAAATCTTTTCTTCAAACTGAGAAGCAGTTATTTTAAAATCGTTAGTTGCTGACGTTTCTAAAATCTTTGGCGTTGCT
Source organism: Candidatus Omnitrophota bacterium (assembly GCA_029931885.1). The sequence continues at coordinate 1,630 of JAOZRJ010000025.1, forward strand.
CCTGCCAATTTAACCATTTCCGGATAACTAACCCAGTAAGGTGAAGGAATTAAAACTTCATCGCCAGGATCAACAATTGCTTGCATCAGATTATATAGGCTATGTTTTGCACCGCAAGATACAACTATCTGCGTTTTGGAATCATAAATAATATTATTATCTCTCTGAAATTTCTTAGAGATGGTCTCTCTAAGTTGAATGGTACCAATACTTGGAGTGTACTTCGTAAAACCTTTTTCGATTGCTTCTATCGCGGCCTTTTTAATAAAAGAAGGCGTATCAAAATCTGGTTCTCCAGCTGCGAAGCTAACAACATCATGTCCTTGAGCTTTTAATTCTTTCGCCCGAGCCGTAATCGCTAAAGTTGTTGATCCGACAACATTATTGGCTCTCTTCGAAGTTGGAATAAACACCTACCTCATAATTAATTATTTAGATTTCTTTCTAAATATTTTTTTAATACCTCGAGGAACTCCCTTAGAAGATTCTTCTTTAGATTCTTGGGTAGATTTACTTTCTTTATCGTCCTTTTTTACAGCCTTTTTTTCTTTTCCAGATTTCTTAGCAACCGCAACTTTTTCTAATTTTTCGTCTACTGTCTTTTTTTCCTCCTTAGAGGACTTCTTGTCAGACTTCTTTTTCGGTGAAGAAACTACGGTTTTTTCAGTTAGCTCTAAAATAACAAGGCTCGCATTGTCGCCTCTTCGTCCATGAGGAAGAGGAATAATTCTTGTATACCCTCCTAATCGATTCTTAAAAAGAGGGGCAATTTCATTAAACAAACTACTAACCACTTTGTGATTACATAAAATCTGAAAAGCTCTTCGCTTTGCTGCTAACGTCCCCTTTTTACCTAAGGTAATCAATTTATCAACAAGTTTTCTAGATTCTTTTGCTTTTGTTTGAGTTGTATTTATTTTCTGATGCAGCAAAGTTGCCTTTGCGATATCTCTAACTGTCGCTTTTCTCAAGCTAGAATTACGTCCAAATCTCTTTCCTGTTTTTGCGTGTCTCATATAATCCTTTTATTTTTTCTTACTCTTTTTGCTTAAGTTTTTTTACATCAACCTTCATACCTTGTTCTAAGCCCATCGCTTTAAGAATTTCTCCAATTTCAGTTAAAGATTTTTTTCCAAAATTACGAAATCCTAAAAGTTCAGACTCACTTTTTCGAACCAAATCTGCAATAGTCTTAATGTTTGATTCTCTCAAGCAGTTTGAACTTCGGACAGAAAGCTCTAATTCAGAAATAGGAAGACGCAATCTTTCATACAGATCTTTCTCTTCTGCAGAAACCTCTTCTTCCTCTTCTTCCTCTTCTGGAAGCTGTCCATAACTTACGAAAACATCCAAATGTCTTTGTAAAATATTTGCACCATACAATAAAGCTTCTTTTGGGTTAACGCCACCATTTGTCCAAATTTCTAGAATTAATTTATCATAATCTGTCTTTTGTCCAACACGCGTATTCTCAACAAAATAGTTAACTTTAACAAGAGGCGTAAAAATTGAATCAACCGCAATAGTTCCGACAGGAGACCCTTCTTTCTTATTTGCTTCCGCCGGAACGTATCCTCTACCCCGAGAAACTTCCATTTCCATGTTAAACTTTACATCCTGAGTAAGAGTCGCAATTACCAAGTCAGGATTGAGTACTTCGACTGTCTCATCACAAATAATATCCTTGGCAAGAATTTCACCTTTTTTATCTATTTTAATATAAATAGTTTTAGCTACTTTTGAATGTGAACGAAGAATCAATTTTTTCACATTTAAAACAATATCAACAACAGACTCCAGAACGCCAGGAATTGTAGAAAATTCATGCTGAATTCCATCAATGCGTATCGAGGTAACTGCACTACCTTCTAAGGAGGACAATAAAATTCTTCTTAAAGAGTTGCCGAGGGTTACACCATATCCTCTTTCGAACGGCTCTGCGATAAATTTACCATATGTATCAGTATAATGCGCTTCATCGCATTCCAGCCTCTTTGGCATTTGGAAATCTCTCCACTTAACACCCATGTATTCCTCCTAAATTAATAATAATAATCCAATAACTATCTTATCGAGAATAAAGCTCAACAATTAACTGCTCATTGATTGGAGCCTGAAGATCTTCTCGTTCCGGAAGTCTTAAAATCTTTGCCTCAAAACGTCCCTCGTCAACGCTAACCCATCCTGGCACATTTCGCGCCTTGGATGTTTCCATGTTTTCTTTAACCTGTTTCTGCCCCTTATTCTTAAAACGCACCTCAACACTATCTCCTTTTTTAATTAAATAAGAAGAAATATTTACACGAACATTATTAACATAAACATACTCATGACTAACTAATTGACGTGCTTGTTTTCTTGAAGTTGCAAACCCAGACTGATAAACCACATTATCCAAACGTCTCTCCAAAAATTGAAGTAATATGTGACCTGTAACGCCTTTTGAACTAGCAGCTTTTGCAAAATAACCTCGAAATTGTTTTTCTAAAATGCCATATGTTCTTTTTACCTTTTGCTTCTCTCGCATTTGCAAACCATAATTAGATAGCTTTGTACGCCTAGTACCATGCTGCCCAGGAGGATACTCGCGCCTTGCCACAGAGCATTTATGCGTAGAGCACCGTGCTCCTTTTAAAAATAACTTTTCACCTTCTCGTCGGCATTTCCGACAACTTGCGTCTAAATCTCTCGCCATTATTTATAACTCCCTTTTTATACTCGACGTCTTTTACGTGGTCGACATCCATTATGCGGTATAGGTGTAACATCACGAATTATTGAAATCTTCAAGCCTGATGCGGAAACAGCTCGAATTGCTGATTCACGTCCAGCTCCAGGCCCTTTAACATAAATATCGACATTCTCAATCCCTAAATCCCTTGCTCTCCTAGCTGCATCCGTTGCTGCTACTTGAGCTGCAAAGGGTGTAGACTTCTTTGATCCCTTAAACCCAACATGTCCAGGGCTCGACCAAACAATAATATTTCCTTGTACGTCTGTGATGGAAATTATTGTATTATTAAATGTCGCTTTAATATGTATAGAACCGCTTGTGACTCCACGAAGCGCTTTCTTTTTAGCTTTTTCTTTCTTTTTTGCCGGTTGTGCCATCATAACTCCTTTATTTTTTTGCCGGGCTCGCCATCATAACTTTTTTCTTACCTTTTCGCGTACGAGCATTTGTTTTTGTTCTCTGTCCGCGAGCAGGAAGCCCTCTTTTATGCCTCATTCCTCGATAGGAACCAACATCAATCAATCGTCGTATATTCTGAGCAACTTCCCTGCGTAAATCACCTTCAACGCGATAATCTTTCTGAACAATCGCAGTAATCTTAGAAACCTCTTCTTCGGTTAAATCCTTAGCTCTTTTATTTTTATCAATTTGAGCTTGTGCTAAAATCTTTAAACAATTTTTCGGGCCGATTCCATAAAGATACGGCAATGAAGCCTCAATTCTTTTCTCCTTTGGAATATCCACACCTAAAATTCTTGGCATAACTTATCCTTGTCTTTGTTTATGTTTTGGATTTGTGCAAATAACCCTAATAACATTTTTACGTTTAACAACTTTACAATTACTACAAATTCTTTTAACTGAAGATTTAACTTTCATCTTATTTTTTCCCTAAAAGTAATGCGTCCTCTGGTTAAATCATACGGCGAAAGTTCAAGTTTTACTTTATCCCCGGGAATCAAGCGGATAAAATGCACTCGCATCTTCCCTGAAATATGTGCTAGAACTTTATGCCCGTTATCCAATTCCACTTGGAACATGGCATTCGGCAATGATTCCTTAATAATTCCTTCTACTTCTATTAATTCTTCTTTAGCCATCGATTTTTGTTAATATTTCCGGTCCTTTGTCCGTGACAACTACAGTGTGCTCAAAATGCGCCGAAGGCTTTTTATCTAAAGTCACGACTGTCCATTTATCTTCTAAAATCTTTGTTTTATGTGTTCCTATGTTAACCATAGGTTCAATAGCAAAAATCATTCCTTCTTTTAATTCTGGACCTGATTTTGGTAAACCGAAATTAGGAACTTCTGGTTCTTCATGAAGCGATTGCCCAATTCCATGTCCAACAAAATCTCTAACAATCGAGAAGCCAAAAGGCTCCGCAAAGCTCTGAATTGCAAATCCTATATCTGAAAGGCAATTCCCTTGTCTCGCTTGATCTATTCCCTTGTAAAGAGATTGTTCTGTTACATCAATCAATCTTTTTATCTTCTCATCAAGTTCTCCAAACCCAACAGTAAAAGCAGTATCAGAAAACCAACCGTCTAAAATAAGACCGATATCAATACTAACAATGTCTCCATTTTTAATAACCCTCGCACCTGGAATTCCATGTACAACTTCTTCATTTATAGATACACATGTTGCACTAGGAAATCCACGATAACCCTTAAATGCTGACTTAGCCTTATATTTCTCTATAAGTTTTTCAACATTTTGATCAACATCAAGAGTGGTCATTCCTACTTTCAAAGAACTTTTTAAATCTTTTACAACGCTTGCAAGAGCTTTTCCGGCTCTACGCATAAAATCAATTTCAGGCTTTGTCTTGATAGCTATCAATTTTTCCGTCTTTTCTAAAAATTTCTAACAACTGATCTCTTAATTTGTTCGCGTCTTGATTTCCGTCAACCTTTAAAAGATTACCCTTTTCTTTATAATAATCAATAAA
>JAOZRJ010000025.1:6327-11461 GCA_029931885.1 Candidatus Omnitrophota bacterium
CAGCTGCGATAGCTTCCAGGCCAACCGGTCCACCTTTATAATAATCAATAATCGGAGCCGTACTTTCTAAATAAACATCAATTCTTTTACGAATAGTTTCCTCGTTATCATCTGCTCTCTGATATAACTCTCCATCACATGAATCACAAACACCATCTTGTTTTGATGGCATATTAACTGTATGGTATAGCGCTCCACAACCTCTACAAACGCGGCGACCCGTTAAACGCTGAATAACAACTTCACTGTCAACTTCCATATATACAACATAATCAATAGGCTGATTGATTCGCTCAAGAATATCATTTAAATCTTCAGCTTGACTTTTTGTCCTCGGAAAACCATCTAATAAATATCCTATTGATGCATAGTCTTTGCTACTCAAACGACTTTCGATAATCTTTGTTACAACTTCATCTGGAACCAATCCACCGCTTTCAACAAATTTCTTTACTTCTTGCCCCAAGGAAGTATTATTTTTCATTTCCTCCCTTAATATGTCACCCATCGAAATATGTTTTAGCGCCAACTCTTTTTCCAAAAGCTTAGCCTGTGTTCCTTTTCCAGCTCCTGGCGCGCCCAACAAAATCAGCCTCATCGTCTTCCTCTCATGTGTCCTGTTTTCATAAATCCATCATAATGACGCATCAATAATTGCGATTCCATTTGTTTTACAGTATCAATCATAACTCCAACAATAATCAAAATACCTGTCCCACCAAAGAATGACGCAACGAGATACGGAACTTTAAACGCTGCCATAATAGCATCAGGCATAACAGCAATCACACACATAAAAAATGCTCCAGCAAGCGTAATTCGTGTCATAACAAAATCAAGAAAATCTGCTGTTGGAACTCCTGGTCGAACACCCGGAATAAATCCTCCGTGCTTTTTCATATTCTCGGCAACATCAACAGGGTTAAAGACAATCGCTGTATAAAAATAGCAGAAAAATATAATCAACAAACCATAAAGAAAATAGTACGCTCCGTGCCCTCTCATAAAAAAACCTGCAAAGGATTGTAATCCTTGATGAGGAATAAAACTAGCCAACGTTGCCGGAAAAAGTAAAATAGACTGCGCAAAGATAATAGCGATAATCCCAGCAGTATCCACTTTAAGAGGAATATACGTACTTTGTCCGCCGTAAACTTTTCTTCCTACAATTCTACGCGCATATTGGACAGGAATTCGCCGCTGCCCTTGCGTGATCAAAGTGATGGATAAAATAACAGCTATAAGAAAGAACACCATAATTACCAAAGTCAATGGCTGAATCTGTCGCATCGATGCTGTTTTTGGTGACAAAAGAACAATTAAGGTTCGAATTGCATCAGGAGCACGAGAAAGAATACCAGCTGTAATAATAAGCGATATTCCTTGTCCAATCCCTTTTTCTTGAATCTGCTCACCAAGCCACATCAAAAGAACAGTTCCACAGGCCAAAGTAAAAACCGTTGTAAAACGAAATGCCCATCCTGGATGATTAACAACCTGAAGCCCTTGAAATGCTTGAGGACTTTCTAACCATAACGCAATAAAATAAGACTGAATAATAGCTAAACCTAAAGTCCCATAGCGTGTATATTGAGTAATCTTTTGATGTCCTGTTTGACCCTCTTTAGATAATTTCTCTAAAGCTGGAATAACTGCCGTTAAAAGTTGCATAATAATAGAACTTGAAATATACGGCATAATCCCTAAGGAAAATACGGTCATCTTCTGAAGGGCTCCTCCAGAAAACATATTCATCATGCCAAAGATCGTTCCACCGCCGGAAGATTCATTAATCCGCTGAAAAAATTCGGCTAAAACTGCCCCATTAACTCCAGGCGTTGGAATATGACATCCAACTCTATACGCAGCAATAATCGCTAATGTAAAAAGAATCTTCTTTTTTAAATCAGGTATTTTAAAACAATTAGCAAATGCTTTTAGCATAAAAAATTTCTAAATTATTTTTGGACAGACTCAGCTTTTCCACCTGCTTTTTCAATCTTTTCCTTTGCAGACTTAGAAAAACTATGCGCCTGAACCGTTAAAGGTTTCTTAAGGTCGCCTACACCTAAAATTTTAACCAACTTAGACACGCTTTTGATTAATCCTTTAGATTTTAAAAATTCAAGATTAACAGTCGTCCCTTCCTTAATCTTTTCAAGCATTTTAAGGTTAACAAGCTGATAGATCTTATATCGTCTCACTCGAAATCCAACCTTAGGCAATCTACGGATCAAAGGCATCTGACCTCCTTCAAGCCCATGGATAATCGATCGTCCAGATCGAGACTTTTGCCCGTTTTCACCACGACCAGCAGTCTTACCAATACCAGATCCTTGTCCACGCCCAACAATTCTTCTTTTCTTCCGTGCCCCTTTAGGTTTTTCTATCTCATGTAAAAACACTTATTATTCTCCAATTTCTTTAAACGGCTTCAACCGAAGTAACCCATCGGCTGTTGCTTTAATGACATTTATCGGGTTGTTCGAACGATGACACTTTGTCAAAATATTATGTATTCCTACTGCATCACAAATAGCACGAACAGGACCTGCAGCAATAACACCAGTTCCTTCAAATGCAGGCTTTAATAAAACCGTTGCTCCTCCACATCGACCAATAATTTCATGAGAAATAGTTCCTTTTCTCAAAGGAATACTTACCATTTTCTTTTTTGCAATACGTAAAGATTTTTGTATCGCTGTAGCAACTTCCGGAGCCTTATCCAAGCAATAACCAAACTGCCCCTTTCCATCGCCAACAACAACCAACGCACTAAATGATAATTTCTTGCCACCTTTTGTAACTTTTGTAATACGATTAATGGAAATAACTTTCTCAATGAAACCAGAATCATCTTGTTTTCTAGCAGGAGGTCTTCCAGCCCATCTTTTCTTTTTTATTTCCGGAGATGCTTTTTTAGCCACATCTTTTTGAGGCAAAACTTCTTCGGTAGAAACTTTTTTAGTTTCATTTTCCTGATTATTATCGCCACTAACAGCTTGTTCAGAAGTCTTTTTTTCGACTTCTACATTTTCTTGTTGCGGCTCTTTTTCAACATTTTTTTCTTTATCTTCACTCATTAGAACTCCAGTCCACCTTTTCTTACCGCTTCAGCAAATGCCTTTACTCGTCCATGGTAAAGATACCCCCCGCGGTCAAAACAAACTTTCTTAATCCCTTTTTCCTGCACCTTAGCTGCAAAAGCTTCGCCTAGCAAAGCTGCAGCTTTTATATTTCCACAATTTTTCATTTTTTTCTTAATTTGCTGATCTAGAGTTGAAAGCCCCATCAAAGTTTTTCTTTCAACGTCATCAATTAAAGATACCGAAATATTTTTCAGGCTACGATGAACACACAACCTTGGTTGTTGTGACGTTCCTTTAACTTTAGTTCGAATTCTTTTATGTCGAGAAATTCTTTTCTTTTCTTTAGCAATTGTCATAATAGTTACTTTGTAACAGATTTTCCTTGTTTACGTTTAACAATTTCACCAGAATATCTGATCCCTTTTCCCTTATAAGGTTCCGGTGGTTTAATCTTTCGTATCTTTGCAACAGTATTTCCCAAAGAAACGTTATCAATTGATTCAAATTCAAGCTCTGTAGATGTTATCGCTTTCACTTTAACGCCTTCTGGAACAACAAATTCAACCGGATGGCTAAATCCTAAATTTAAAGTAAGCTTTTGCCCTTGAACCTGAGCTCGAAAACCAATTCCTTGAATTTCCAGCTTCTTCATATGCCCTTGCGTAACGCCTTTAATCATATTTACCAAACAAGATCTGATTGTTCCGTGATTTGAGCGATCTTGCTTCGTATCGCCTGTCCTTGTCACAATAATTTTCCCGTCTTTAGGTTCAATACAAATTCTATCAGGTACATTAAGGGAAAGCTTTCCCTTTGGTCCTTCGACTAGAACATCATTATCCTTAACGGCGATCTTGACGTCTTTAACAATATCAATATGTTGTTTTCCTATTCTCGACATAATTCTCCTACCAAATATAACACAAAACTTCTCCACCGGTTTTTAACTCACGAGCTTGTCGGCCATCTACAACTCCTTTAGAAGTTGAAAGAACTGCGGTTCCCAATCCATTAAGAACTCTTGGAATCTTGTTATGGGGCGCATAGACCCTCAATCCTGGACGTGAAATACGCTTTAATCCAATGATTGCCGCTTTTTTGCCATCATATCTTAAATAAATTTTAATTGTTCCTTGTACGTTGTCTTTCAGTAAGCGAAAATCTTCGACATAGCCATCTTTCTTAAAAATCTCTAAAATCTTTTCAGAAAGCTTTGATGCCGGAACATCAACGAACTCTTTTTTCGCTTGTACCGCGTTGCGAATACTTGTCAGCATATTACTAATTGGATCTGATAATGACATATAAAATATCCTCTCTAAATTACCAGCTTGCTTTCTTTACTCCAGGAATTTCACCTTTCCAAGCAAGCTCTCGAAAACAAATTCGGCAAATTCCAAAACGGCGCAAAAATCCTTTCGGCCGGCCGCATAAAGTACAACGATTATGTTTCCTTGATGGAAACTTTGGTTCTCTTGCTTCTCTTATTCTTAATGCTTTTCTTGCCATACTAATTCTTCCTTATTAATTCTTTCGAAAAGGCATACCCAAAAGACTTAAAATCTCAAACGTTTGCTCTTGAGGGCCGTGATTAAAAACAAATGTTATATCCATTCCCTGTGCTCGCTGTAATTGATCTGTCTGAGCTTCAGGAAAAATGGATTGATCAGAAATGCCTAAAGTGTAGTTACCCATCCTATCAAATGATTTTCTTGAAATCCCATTAAAGTCACGAATTCTAGGAAGCGTGACATTTACTAGTCGATCAACAAATTCATACATTTTTTCTTTTCTTAAGGTCACCTTACATCCAATAGGCAACTTTTCTCTTAATTTAAAATTTGATATAGCTTTTTTTGATCTAGTCATAATTGGTTTTTGACCGGTAATAGCAGCAAGATCTTTTATAGCAGATTCAAGAATCTTAATATCACTAATGGCCTCTCCGACTCCCATGTTGATAACAACCTTTTCTAAACAAGGGATAGCCATTTTATTCTTAACAGCGAATTTCTCTTGAACGCTAGGAACTACTTCTTTTTGAT
>JAOZRJ010000229.1 GCA_029931885.1 Candidatus Omnitrophota bacterium
CCATCTTGAATCGCTCGTTCATCTACAGGAACTTTAATCCGCGGTGCAAAAATTTTATTAAATAAAGTTTTATCCATTGCATTTCCAATATGGCACGAACAAAAATCTATCCACTGATCAATAACAGCTCTTTGCTTTATTTCTACAGGATAAAGCGCGACATTATATTGCGACGCTAAATATTTTATAATCGCATTACTTTCAAAAAGAATAAATCCACCGTCGTCAATAACAGGAATTTTTCCTGCAGGATGCATTTTAATAAAAGCCGAAGACTTGTGCTCTTTTTCTTTAAAATTAATTTTAATATATTCGTATTCTATCTCCATAGCGTTTGCGGCAAAACGCACTTTATTGCAAAAAGAGGACAAATTCCCTCCGTAAATTTTTAACATCTATTCATCTCCTTCTATTTCCTGAGGAATGGGATAAGGAAATCGTTTCTCAGAAAAAAATGTCACAGCTGATTTAATGCTTTGCTCAACCTTTTCTTCAAGCGCCTCTTTTGTATTGAAAGCATTGTGAGGAGTAAAAATAACATCATCCCTACTTTTCATTTTTCGTATAATCTTCACACTCTCTTGATCTTCTAGCGCTTTATCTCCTCGAAAACATTCTGCAATTATTTTTTCATTCTCATAAACATCTAATCCCAAACCACCTAAAATACCTTCATCTAAAAGACGATTTAAATCTTGAAGAGGTGTAATCTCTCCTCTAGCGATATTAATAAAGATTGCTCCATTTTTTACTTTTTGTAAAGTATTGTACTCTAGCATCCCCCTTGTTTCTTCCGTCAAAGGAAGAGCACAAATAACAGCATCCGCCCATGCCAACCCTGCATCTAAATCAACATATTCCACATTTGGAAATTTTTTATCAATATCAACGCCTGCTACTTTCATTCTTAAGCTCTTAGCAATGTCAACGATTTCTGCTCCGATATTCCCAACGCCAATAACCAATATTTTTTTATCTTGGCACTGAATTCCTGTAATCCCATCACGATTAAAAACATTAAAATTGGTTGTTTGCTTTTTTAATTTCCTAAAAAGACTCATCATAAGAAGAATAGCCTGCTCTCCAACAGCACGAGAACAGTACGACGGCAAATATCCACAAAGAGCCTCACTTTTTGTTTTTTTACAATATTTATAAACATACTCGTATCCTGTGCTTCGCGTTAAAATACCTTGAAGGTTTCCAGACCAAGACTCTGGGATTTTCGATTGAGTACGAATACTGATCAAGGAAGAAGGACATTTTTTGATATGAGATTCCTGAATAGTTTCTTTTCGAAACTCAGCCTTAATATGAGAAGGGCAGCTTTTTTCAAAAAGATTCCTTTCTTCTTCAAAAACCTCAAAAAAAACAACATCGATTTCTTTATTTTCTACCATTTTCCTGTTTTTCTTATCTCTGCTTTTGGTAAATCTTTTATTTCTTCAAGAGATTTCTTTACTTCGTTTTCAGATAAAGTATAGGCTTCCAGTTTGCCGGCTAAAAACTTCTCATAACCAAGAAGATCCATAAGTCCATGACCACTATAATTAAAAAGAATAACCTTTTCTTTTCCTTCTTCTTTAGCTTTATTAGCTTCATCAATAACACAAGCAATTGCATGGCTTGTTTCAGGAGCACAAATAGTTCCTTCCGTCTTAGCCCATAACAAAGCTGATTCGTAACATTTAACTTGGTCATATGCCCTTGGGGTGAGTAAGCCTTCTACAATGGCCTGGCTAACCAACGGAGCCATTCCGTGATAACGAAGTCCCCCTGCATGAATAGGAGCTGGGATAAATCCGTGACCTAAAGAATACATAGCTAATAAAGGAGTCATTCCTGCACAATCACCAAAATCATAAGAAAAAAGACCTTTTGTCATCTTAGGGCAAGCAAGAGGCTCAACCGGAATAATGTCTATTTTTTCTCCATTAATTTTATCAGAAACAAAAGGAAAAGCTAAGCCAGCAAAATTGCTTCCTCCTCCTGCGCATCCTATAATTGTATCTACTTTTTCCTCTCCAGCTATTTCAAGCTGTTTTTTAGCTTCCAACCCAATAATAGTCTGATGTAGCATAACATGGTTTAAAACACTACCTAAAGAATAACGTGTTTGCCCACTTTTATCAGAAACAGCATCTTGAACAGCCTCACTGATCGCTATACCAAGACTTCCAGGAGTGTTCGGCATTTCCTCTAATATTTTTCTTCCCACTTCTGTATCAGGACTAGGGCTAGCAACGCATGTTCCTCCCCATGTTCCCATCATAGCCTTACGTAAAGGCTTCTGATCAAAACTTATGCGCACCATATATACCTTACATTCTAGACCTAATAAGCTGCAGGCAAAAGACAAAGCGCTTCCCCATTGGCCTGCACCTGTTTCCGTTGTTAATTTTTTAATGCCAAATTGCTTGTTATACCATGCCTGAACAACAGCTGTATTTGGCTTATGACTTCCAGCAGGAGATAAGCTTTCATCTTTATAATAAATTCTTGCAGGAGTTTTTAAATATTGCTCTAAATATACCGCTCTTCGTAACGGTGCCGGCCTCCATCTGTATAAAAGTCCTAGAACCTCTTCAGGAATATCAATCCATCTTTCAGTTGAAACTTCCTGCTCAATTAAATTCATTGGAAAAACTGCACCCAGCATGTCAGGGGTAATGGGTTTTCCGTCGGGACCTAAGGGAGGCAATACGGGAGTAGGAAGATCTGCCGCTAAGTTATACCATTTTCTTGGAATATCTTTTTCGCTTAAAAATATCTTTTTTTCAACCATTTAAAAAACTCCTTATTGAAAGATTAAAAAAATATAAAATATAACTATTTTTGCTTCAAAAATTTTAGAAAACAAAACTACAAAAGAAAAACCCTGCTCTTTTGAGCAAGGAAAAATGGCGACCCCAACGGGATTTGAACCCGTGCTGCAAGCTTGAAAAGCTTGTGTCCTAACCAGGCTAGACGATGGGGTCTTAATATTAATGTTTCAACATTATAGTCATGAAA
>JAOZRJ010000230.1 GCA_029931885.1 Candidatus Omnitrophota bacterium
GCACGAACAGGCTTTTCTTCTTTTGTCGCTTGGGATAAAGAAGCATACATTTGAGAAAGCAGTCCTTTTTTCCCTAAATATTTAATACGAAAAGTTTCCAGACTTTGAGTATCTTTAACTTCATCTTTATCTTGTATAATTTGTTCTTCAATTTCCTGATAATTCCAAGACATTTATAAATCCTTTATAAATTTATTTAAAAAATTATTTTTGAATTATAGCATTTATCTTATTTTTTTCAAAGATAAATACCCTAAGCTTTTATTTCTTCCAAGATTCAGATGAAAATAAAATTAAAATTGAATAAAGTTCTAATCTACCTGCCAGCATCAAAAAAATAAGCATCCATTTTCCTGGGATTGAAATCCATGCATAATTTTGTGTTGCGCCTACTCTTGCAAGTCCTGGTCCAATATTACTCAAAGATGCAATAGATGCTGAAAAAGCAGTTACAAGGTCACACCCTTCCGTAATCGTTAAAACAGCCGTACCTAAAAAGAATAATAATATAAAAATAATAAAATAAGAAGCAACACTTTCAATTATTCTATCCGAACAAGTTCCCCCATTAAAACGGACAGGGACAACTGCATTAGGATAAACCGATTGAAGAATAGAACGCATACCAATTTTAATTGAAATTAAAAAACGTACCACTTTCATTCCTCCACCAGTAGACCCTCCGCAACCTCCAATAAACATAAGAAGAATTAAAGAAAATCTTAATATTTGTGGCCAAAGATCAAAATCTGCCGTTGTAAAACCTGTTGTTGTTATTATAGAAACAACTTGAAAAGCAGCATCTCTAAAAGGACTTTCTGATAAGGATGTTACACGTAAAATAAAAGTAAAAATAAGAATAGCACTAAAAATCAATAAAAAATATATTCTAAATTCTTCATTTTTCAAATACTCTTTTTGTCTACCTTTTAAAGCATAATAATGAAGCATAAAATTTGCCCCAGCAATAAACATAAAAACAGTAATAACCCATTGAACTGCAGGTCCATACGCTCCAACACTCATATTTTGTGTTGAAAATCCTCCTGTAGCCATTGTTCCAAAAGTATGACAAAGTGCATCAAAAATACTCATTCCACAAAACATTAATAAAATAACTTCAACTAAAGAAACAAAAAAATAAACACCCCATAGCATTTTAGCTGTTTCCTTCATTCGAGGTTCAACTCTTTCGACTGTAATGCCAGGAGATTCTGCCTTAAAGAGTTGAAAAGCATTTTGACTAAAAACCGGCAAAAGAGCTAAGTAAAGAACAATAATTCCCATTCCCCCTAACCAATGTGTAAGACTTCTCCAAAATAATATTCCTCTAGGCAAAACAGATATATCTGTAACAATTGTTGCTCCCGTTGTAGTATAGCCACTTACAACTTCAAAAAAAGCATCAGTATAAGAAGGAACAACCTGCGTTATAAACATCGGCAAGGCTCCAAAAGCAGATAAAATAATCCAAGACAATCCAACAATAGCTAAACCATCTTTTGCATTTAAAAGTTTATAGTCAGAAACTTTTAATTTAAAAATAAACAAAATTAAAACTGAAGAAATAACTCCTAAAATAATAGTAAAAAGAAAAGCCGTAACTTCTGGACTATGAATATCATCATGAATAGCCCAGCCTAATGGAGCTAACATAAAAAAACAAACAATCAGTAAAATTCTAGCAATAATATTTATAATAAATCTTTTATGCATGTTTAAATTAGACCTTTATTTATGGAAGAAAATTAAACAATCGTCTTTCTGATGGATTTCGGCAGGTAAATAATCTTTGAAGTTTTTTTGCATCCTTTTCCTGACAAAATACGATAACTTTATCGCCTGTTTTTATTCGCGTTTCTCCTTTTGCCAGAACACTTTCATTTTCACTACAAACAGCCCCAACAATAGAATGTTTCGGAAAATTAATATCTTTCAATGGGTCCTTTGTTATCGTTGCACCTTCTTCAGCCACAAATTCAAGGGCTTCTGCATCACATTCCAAAATTTTTGTAACACTATTCACACCCTTACCCCTTACATGTTTTAAAATTTGCTCAGCTGCTAATAAATGAGGATTAATAATCACATCAATATCTAAAGCATCTACAATTGAGGCATAATCCGGTTGTTGGGTAATAATAATAGTTGTTTTAGCTCCCATTTTTTTAGCTAAAACAGCACTTACTAAATTTGTATGATCATTTTTTGAAGCAGCGATAAAAACATCTGCAACTTCAATTCCACTCTCTGTTAAAATATCTCGTTCGGCAGCTGAACCATTAATAATTCTGACTTCTTGTAAAGTGTTAGCCATTCCTTGTGCTTTTAAAGGATTTTCTTCTAAAAGAATAATATCTTTGACTTTAGAAATTAATGCTTTCGCTAAGTATTCTCCAATATCTGTTGCGCCATAAATCACAATTTTATTAGCTTTTTTATTTGCTGGATCAATAAAAACTAAAAACTCCGCTAAAGATCGCTCTAAAAGAAGAACATAAATTCTATCTCCTTGTTTGATTAAAGTATCTCCTTTTGGAATAACAACAGCTTTTTCTCGACTAATAGCAACAATTAAAAAAGGCCAAGGGAAATCTTCTTGATTAAAATCAACTATTTTCAAACCGCAAAGAGGGGAATTTTTAGGAATATTAAAAGATCTTAATAATATTTTACCATCTGCAAAATCACCTACTTCTCGAGCTCCAGGAGCTTCAATAATTTTAACAATAGCACTTGCCGCAATTTCTTCTGGATTAATCATTTCGTCAATATTGAAATGATCATGCCCGCCTTTTTGCTCTATTTTTTCACTTAATGCTTTATTTCGAACTCTTGCTATTTGTCTTTTTGATCCAAAAAATTCAGCCAAGGAGCATACAATCAAATTAACTTCATCGCTCATAGTAACAGCTATCACTAAATCAGCTTCTGAAACATGAACTTTCTCTAATACTTCTGGATCAGCACCACTTCCACAAATAACTTTAGCGTCTAATTTTTCATCAG
>JAOZRJ010000231.1 GCA_029931885.1 Candidatus Omnitrophota bacterium
AAATTTTTGCACCGCGGATTAAAGTTCCTGTAGATGAACGAGCGATTCAAGATGGATATATGTTTTTAAATAGATATTTCCCCATTATTGATAAAAGGCTTAAAGAAAATCAATATCTTTCAGGAGAAAAGTTTTCATTAGCAGATATTAATCTTTTAGCGATTCTTGATCCATGTGAAATTGCTGGGGTAGATCTTTCTGTATATTCGAATTTGGCACTATGGAGACAGGGATTAAAGAAGGAAACATTTTATACAAAATGCCATGAAGAGTACGGGTTGGCATTGGCCAGGATGGCACATTCATGAAAGTGGCAGTTATTCAACTTTGTAGAGTAGATAATCAAAAGAAGAATCTTGAAAAAGCATTCTTGTGGGCAGAAAAAGCTATTCAAAAGAATGCTAAATTTATTGTTTTTCCAGAAGCTTTTTTAGAGAAGCAATTAGATAGAGATAAAGAGTTTTTTTCATTAGCGGTTGATAAATTTAGAAGCTTGGCAAAAGAAAAGAAAGTTTTTATTTTGTTAGGATCGGTTTATGAATATATTAAAGGCAAGAAAAAGGCCTATAATACGTCTATTTTTTTGGGGCACGACGGAAAAATTAGGGCAAAATACCGAAAAATTCACTTGTTTAAAGCTTCAATTGATAATAAAGTTATTAAAGAAGAAAAGAAATTTTTATCTGGAGATAACCTCGTTACGGCGAGTGCTGAGAATTATAAAATAGGCTTGTCTATCTGTTATGATTTAAGGTTCTCTAAGATGTACTGGGAGTACAGGAAAAAAGGTGTTAATGTTTTTTGTGTTCCGTCGGCATTTATAAAAAAAACAGGGCAAGTTCATTGGGAGATTTTGGTGCGTGCGCGGGCCATTGAGAATTTATGTTATGTTTTAGCGCCTAACTTGGCAGGGACTAATAGTCAAGGCGTTATGCTATACGGAAACAGTATGATTGTTGATCCATGGGGGAAAATTGTGGCAAGAGCGAGTACAAATAAAGAGGAAATTATTTACGCTGATTTAAACATTAAAGATATTCAAAAAGTAAGAAAAATTTTACCGGAGTTTAAATAGAAATGAAAAAAAGAATCAAAGTAGCTATAACCGGGGCGGCAGGACAAATTGGATATGCTCTTGTTTTTAGGATTGCCTGTGGAGAGATGTTTGGAAAAGAAACAGAAGTTGAACTAAGCCTTTTAGAGCTTGAAAATGCATTGCCTGCTTTAAAAGGGGTTGCTATGGAGCTTGATGATTGCGCCTTTCCTTTATTGAAAAAAGTGTTTTTGTCGTCAGATCCGAAGCAAGTTTTTAAAGACGTGGATTGGGCGCTTTTGGTTGGTAGCGTTCCAAGAAAAGCTGGCATGGAGAGAAAAGATCTTTTAAAGATTAATGGTAAAGTTTTTGTTGAGCAGGGAGAAGCCTTGGACGAGAGTGCTAAAAAGACCTGTAAAGTTTTAGTTGTTGGAAATCCTTGCAACACAAATGCTTATATTGCAAAAAGCACGTGTAAGAATATTCCTGAGGAGAATTTTTTTGCGATGACAATGCTAGATCAAAATAGGGCCGTTGCTCAATTGGCTGAAAAAGCAGGTGTTGATGTTTCTGATGTTAAGAATTTAGCTGTTTGGGGGAATCATTCTGCAACACAATATCCAGATTTTAGCAATGCTATAATTAAAGAGAATTCTGTAGAGGATGTTATTAGTGATCAACAATGGCTTAAAACAGGATTTATTGAAACAGTTCAGAAAAGAGGTGCGGCTATTATACAGGCTAGAGGAAAATCTTCAGCTGCCTCAGCTGCGAATGCAGTTATTGATACTGTAAAAAATTTAATAACGCCAACAATTCAAGGTGAATGGTTTTCTGTTGGCGTTTGTTCCGACGGAAGCTATGATATTCCAAAAGGATTAATATTTAGTTTTCCTGTTCAAAGTGATGGGGAAAAGTGGAACGTTGTTCAGAAAATCACGCTAGATTCTTTTGCCAGAGAAAAAATTTCTTTAACTTTAAAAGAGCTGGAAGAAGAAAAGAAAGAGATTAAGGATTTTTTAAAGTAATTTGAAAAGAGGACTTAAATGGAAGAAAATAATTCTCAAAATAAAGGTGAGGAAAAAAAGATAGAAGAGGTCATCAACAAGATGGACAGCTCTTCAGAAGAACAACAAGGAGAAAAGCAAGAACAGAGTTCTTCCGAAATAGATAAGTTAAAAGATGTTCTTTCAGAGGCAGATTCTCAGGCAGAACAAAAGACAGAAGAATCCAAAGAAGATCAGCCTATTTCTCAAGATGAAGAAAAAGACGAAGTTTCTTCTGAAGAAAAAAAGGAAGAAGCAAGAGAAGAGACTTCTGACCTTGCAGAAGAAGCCAAAAAAGAAGAACCTGTTTCAGAGAAACCTTCGCAAGATAAAAAAGCTTTTAACGAAAATGTTAATAAGTTAGAAAAAATAATTAAAGATTTTAAAAATAAAGACGTATAATTTGTAGATTTTTGCTGTTTCCCCTTTATTGATGTATACTTAAATTAAAGAAGAATTTTCCCCAGGAGAACACATGAAAAAAATCAAAAAAGCCCAAACAACTCTTGAATATGCCATGATTATTATGCTTGTTATTTTAAGTATTGTTGTGATGGGCCCGTATGTAATCCGTTCGGTTAATGCTCATATGCGTTCATGGGAAGTTTCTACGGATCAGGCAAGAGATGATATGAGTGCTATTCTTGACCCATAGGAGGTTTTTTGAGAGCTGCCTTCTGTTCCTTATCATTGTTTTCTTCTTGGGGATGCAGAGTGTTTTGCTCATTGTGATGATGAATGCTGGGCGGTCATTATAGGAAGAGAAGATGTCTTTGACTCTTGGGAAGGCAATGAAAGGCATGTAGACTGCTTTCACCAAAGCTAGGAAGAGTGTGTTGGATGCGAATGTGTGATTGAGAGCGATGGTTAGTTTTTGTAAAGGCATAACTCTGTGACGTTTAACCATGTTTGCTTTTTTA
>JAOZRJ010000232.1 GCA_029931885.1 Candidatus Omnitrophota bacterium
ATCAACACATTTTGTCAGCTTGATGCCTGAAAAAATAACAAGCCCAGCGCTTACAAAGAATTTTAACCAGACAAAAATATTTTCCATAAGAATTTAACTACATTTTTAAGAATTAATCTCTGGCCATTGCCATAACTGCCAAACCTATAATAGCTAAAAAGCCGCCAATAATCGCCTTAAAAAGAACAAGAATGCTCTCCCAATTCATCAGCACAAGACTAATACCAATAATGAGAACCAAAAAACCAGAAATTAATAATAAAAATTTTTTCATTTTATCTATCTCCTGAGGGTCAACTTTTCCATCGCCTGTGCATCCATCCCCATTCTTGAGGATATTGTCGGATATATCGCTCAATTACTTTTGTAATTTTCGAAATATTAACCGCTATCGTTTCTTTTTCATCAGCACATTCTTCTAAATATATAGGCGGCTCAACAATTATTTTATGTGTATCATCTTTTTGGCGTACAATAAAAAGCGGAACAATAGGCGCCTTAGTGCGCATAGCAAAAACAGCTGGACCAGTCGCTGTAGCTGCTTTTCGGCCAAAAAAATCAACAGAAACACTGCCACCGCTTCCAAAATGTTGATCTAACGGAATAAACAAAAATTCATTATTACGTAAGGCCTTAATTGAATCTGTAACACATCGTTGACGTGGATGACTATAAAGCGTCTTAAGCCCAAGATTCAATCGCAATTTCTGAAAATATTCTTCTATTCTTCCATCACGGACCCGACGAATAATTGCATTTGTCTCATATCCTTCTTGCGCACATCGCAAAAGCATTAACGGAAAATTTCCAAAATGCGCACTAACAGCAATGACTCCATTCCCTTTTGCAAAAGCCTGATCTAAATATTGCTTATTTTCAAAAGTTACTTTTTCTTTAATCATTTTAGGGTGGGCCATAAAATAAATCAACTCAATCATGCCCTTCCCTAAATTCGAAAAACATTTCTTAAAAATTGTACGAATTTCTTTCTGGCTCTTCTCTCCGCGAAAAGCAACCTGAAGATTTTCTTCCGCAATACGCTTCTGTTTAACCACAAAAATAAAACCAACAAAAATAAAAATATGGGCTAAGAAGCAAACAATACAATATGGTAAGCGTGTCAACAGAAATGTCGAACCATAAAGACTCTGACGAGCAATTGCTCTTTTAATTTTCTTAGCTCGATCCTTGAAGTTCATAATAAAAACATTTAACGTTTATATCCAAATTTACGCAAAAGATCTTTGCGCCAAACCATATTTTCAGGCGACTCAACTCCATTTGGCTTAAGCCCATCAATTACTCCTAGAATGCCACGCCCCGTCCCGTTATCCGCGACAATCACTTCCAAAGGATTAGAGGTAGCAGCAAAGATAGAACACACCTCCTGTATCGATTTAATCTGATTCAAAATATTAATTGGAAATCCTTTTCTCATTGCAATAATAAAAACATGGCCTGCAGCCACATCGAGTGCATTCGTTACGGCAATTTCTTTTAGCTCATCATCATTTCCTTCGACACGGACTTTACAATCACCAGAAGCTTCGCAAAAAGCAATTCCAAATTTCATATCCGAAACAGAAGCAACAATCACTTCATAAATATCTTCAACTGTTTTTATAAAATGCGCCTGACCAATAATAACATTCACATCATCTGGCTTATTAATTTTTACAGACAGTACGTCCACTTTATCCTAACTCCTTAAACTTCTTTTAAATTCTTTTATTTAGGTAATACGGCTACAATTTTGGGAACCAAATGATTAAGGTCCACTGGCTTTGTGATATGCGCGACAGCTCCAGCTTCTAATTCGGCCTTAATATCATCCTGAGAATTCTTTGACGTTAAGAAAAAAATTGGAATATTCTTCGTATTTTCATCCATTTTAAGCTTTTTGCATACCTCACGACCCTTCATCCCAGGAAGAATAACATCTAAAAGAATAAGATCAATATCTTTATTTTGTGCGATATTTAATCCTGATTCCCCTGTCGTCGCTGTCAACACATGATAGCCTTGGTTAGCCAAGCCAGTTTCAAGTAGCTTAATAAGGCCGCGATCATCATCAATAATTAATATTGTTTGTGCCATTTTGCACTCCTCCTTGCAGCTATTTTATAATTTTTTTCCTAAAAAAACCTATTGCTCCTATTAGTATACAGCCAAAACAAAAATATGTAAAAACATCTCCGAACTTTGTATAAAACGTTTTTTCATTTCTAAGACTTACTTTTTCCGTCGCATAACCTTCAACATAAGCTGCCTTTTTATCACTGCTTTCAACTCTTTTTACAATATTGCCATAGCTATCAATAAAACAACTAATGCCTGTATTGGCCGCACGAATTAATGACCGGCGGTTCTCAATGCTCCGAAAAACAGAAGCCTGCAAATGCATAAAAGGTGCCTTTGTATCCTGAAACCAAGCATCATTCGTTATGTTAACTAAAAAATTCGCTCCTCTTAAAACAAACTCCCTCGACAAAGCAGAAACAGTATCTTCAAAACAAATCAACACAGCAAAAGATTTTTGTCCAAATTTTTCGAGCTTTTTAATGCTCTTAGAAAAAAGCGTATATTTTATTCCTGATTGAAAATCTTCAATCGGCACAATCTCGGATAAAAACGGAAAAAGATTCCGTAGCGGCAAATATTCACCAAATGGAACTAGATGCAGTTTATGATATTGATCAACAACATCACCTTTGCCTGAAATTAAAATAGCTGTATTTAAATACGCCTCTTGCTCTTTTGTGACAAGTCCAATTAAAAGAGGAATTTTTATACCTCTTGCAAATTCTTTTACTATTTCAAACTGCTTCGGGTCTTCCCATACATAACCAGGATACGAAGTTTCAGGCCAAATAATTAAATCCGGACTATCCTTAACTGCTTCTTTTGTTAAATCAAAATAATCTTTTAAAACTTTTGGCCACGCCTTTGGATGCCATTTTTTCTCCTGAGAAACATTTC
>JAOZRJ010000233.1 GCA_029931885.1 Candidatus Omnitrophota bacterium
CCAAAATTATGCTCCTTTACCCGTCTGTCCAAATTATTTGTTTGCCCGATATAAATACCGTTATCTTTTTCGCTTAATAAATAATATACAAAATACATATATTCCACTCAACCCCTGCCTGACTGTCTGCGGCAGCAGGCAGGCAGGACTCTCGCATCTCTCCAAAAATAAATCTATTTCTGGCTATTCCAAAAAACGCGGCCATTGTTCTTTTTGATAATGCTTATAACAACATCAACAATTTTTTTATCGTACTTCTTACCTGCCCCGCTTTTTAGCTCCTTAATTGCCTTTTTTATACCCAAAGCTGCACGATACGGCCGATGGCTAGTCATCGATTCTAAAACGTCGCTAACGGCTAAAATTCTTGCCTCTAACATAATTTTATCTTCTTTTAGCCCTTTTGGGTATCCGGAACCATCCAACCGCTCGTGATGCTGATAAACAATTTCTGACAATTCAAAAGGAAATTTCATTTCCTTAATAAGATCGTGACATTTCTGAACATGTTCCTGAACCAAGCTATATTCCAACTTTGAAAGATTTCCAGGCTTAGTTAGAATATCCAAAGGAACGCTAATCTTCCCCAGATCATGAAGATCCGCGGCAAGACGCAAACCCATTAATCGATTTTCGCTAAAACCTAAACGCTCACCAATAATTGAAACAATATTTCCAACATTGCGTGCATGCGAAAAAGTATATGGGTCTCTCATCTCTAAGGCTTTATTTAAAACTGTCAGTGCATTCATAAGCATACTGAATCGGTCGTGTTCCACATTTGCATGTGCTGTCATATCACGCGTTACACCCATCGTTCCAATAATTTTGCCTCTCGCCCCATATATAGGAACTTTCGTTGTAATAACCTGATTCCATGTTTTATTCGGCAATAATGTTTTTTCTATCTTTCCAATAATCGGAATACCAGTTTTCAGGATTTGCTGGTCATCTTCGAACATTTTCTGCGCTTGATCTTTTTTAAAGAAATCGAAATCCGTTTTCCCAATAATTTCTTCGGGCTTCATCTTGAAGCCTTGAGCATAAAATTTATTAACCTTTGTTATTCGATTCTTCTTATCCTTAAAATATATAGCATCAGGCATATGATCTAAAAAGGATTGCAAAAAATCCATCTCTTGAGCAATTTTGTCACACTCTGTCTTAAAAGATGATACATCCTGAAAAACACCTTCAATATATTTCAACTTAGAATTTTCAGAAACAAGACGAGCAGAGATAGAAACCCAACTAGATTTCTTAATTTTTCCTAGTATTGCCGTTTTAAAAGCCTTAACTTCCCTTTTTTGCCTTAAAAGAGTCATAAATCTTTCGTAATCTTTTGAATTATTAATAATCTGCGAAAGTTTCTTCTGCTCTACAGCTTTTTCTGATGCACATCCTATCATGTGCTTGAACGCGCCATTGACGCTCAAAAACTTTTCCCTCGGAATTAAGGCATATCGGAATAATCCTAACCCTAAAAGATCTACGCTTTTATTTTTTAATAAAACATTTTTCTCCATTACGTTCCTTTTTGTAAATTTTAATTATATTATTATTTTCCTTCACCATCTGCAAAAAACTTTCCTTTAAGACGAACAGGAATTGTTCCTGTCGCTGTTATACGCACAGGGCCAGAGGACTGAGGAGAAACACGTAAACTCGATTCTACAAATTCTTCTCGTAAAGGATCTCCCTTGTCGTGAGATTCCTTAAGCAAAGGCTTATCTTTCTCAGATGAAGCATATTGGTTACCTCGAATAATCGTTTCAAGTTGAACAGCAAGATTATCTTGCTTCATTTCCCTTAAAATTGTAATACATCCCAAAACTCTGGCGCTATCTCCGCTCATAAAATATGCCATCCCTAATCCGAAATATGCCGAAGGGTTCTTCCATTCCTCAGCAATTTCTTTAAAATATATAAGCGCTTCTTGAGGATTTGATTTTCCGAGTAAAAGAATCCAGCCCAATGATAATTTTGCATTATCGGATGCAGGATTAATTTCCAAGGCTTTTAAAGTATACTTTTCTGCTAAATCAAAATGACCGAGACCATAATAAGCTTTGCCCAAATTAATATATGCCTCTTCATATTTTGGATCAATATCAATTGCAGCTTTAAAATACCAAGCGACTTCTACCGGATCAAGGCCTATAGATTGATATATCATTCCTAATCGATTATATGCTGGTGCAAAATTTGGATTTAGCTCAATTGTCTCCTGATAATACTTAGCTGCCTCATCATAACGTTTCTCGCTTGCAAATTTGTTTGCTTGCTCAAAAACTGTCATAAAATCTTGTCCATAAGCTAATGTCGACATGGAAAGAAAAATGCTTAAAAAGAAGATATTTATTATTATTCTCTTCATTCGATAATACTTTCACTATCAGCGCGCTTTATAATTTTTTCATAAATACTTTTTTTTATTGGTTCAGCTTCCTCAGTATTCTCCAGCGCGGCCTTTTTATCTTTTTCGCTCATTTTAAATCCTTTCATTAGATAACGCTGCGAAACCTGCTGACTTTCCCCAGAGGGGATAACCTTGCCGGATGCCGAAGGATCTTCCTTAGCGCCTGCATCTCTTCCTAGCGATTGAGATCCTGCTCCTGATTGCGTTCCTTTTTCCCCTGCCTTACTCTGTTTACTTTCTTTTTCAGATGATTTACTCTTGCCTTGCCCCTGAGAACTCTTTTGACTCTCTTTTTCTTCAACGCTAGAAAACTCATCGGTCGTATCAACAATCATTTTTGCAACAACCATTCCTGCAAGGACCTCATCTCCGCTTGCACGTTTCAAACTTAAATTCACTTTCATTATTTTTAATAAATCTTCAGACGTATCAATATCGTACATAAAGCTTACTAGATTTTCCAAAAGTCCTTCACATTCTAAATTTGCATAATACTCAACGTACCCTTTTTTAAGTTTTGAATCAGAGGGGCTGACCTTAATTAAATTAACCTTTGATT
>JAOZRJ010000234.1 GCA_029931885.1 Candidatus Omnitrophota bacterium
ATCATCCGATTGAGTAGTAAGTTCTTAAGGTCTCTCAAAAAAAGGCTTTTGTTTTTTATTCTTAGTTTCAATTTTACTCACCTCGTCTTGAAAAACAATAAACTGTTCCATATCTCTTTTGTCAACTGCTTTACTTATACTAAAAAGAATCTTGTCAATAAAACGTTTGATGCCAAAAAACCCTATTGCTAAAATTACTAGCCATTGCAAATAAAATTTTTGATCAAACACCATAAAAGGTTTTGGATCTAGCGATCCCTCCAGCGCTACAACCCATCCAGTTTCATTTACAGATAAATATCTTATGACATGGATCTCTCTACCAAACGGCCACATCTTCTTCTCTGGATACACGATCCAACCTTTTTTTAACTTACTCATTTCATAAATTAGCTTATTTTGATATCTTTGCCATTCTTTGCTACCATTTTCTCTTAACCTAACTCTTGGAACTAAAAAATCTCCCGAATCATCAATAATAAAAGATGTATAATCATGCCTACTTGTAGCTGGCAAAATTATTTTTTCCCTAAAATTATTGATAAAAAGCTCCTTAAAGTCACCTGCTAAACTTTCTTTCCCAACAAAAACAATTTCTTCCCTTAGCTTGTTAACAATTGACTGTGTTATTTTGTTTAAATTAGCACGTAAAGAATCTTCTTGTTTTTCTACAAAGAAAAGATTTACAGCTAAAATAGAAGCTACGGCAAGCAAGACGACAGAAACATAAGAAAGAAAAAAGTTATTTCTTATATTCTTCAACCGCCTCTGAATGCGTTCTAATCTTTTTGTGTCTTCCTGAGTCATATTATTTTCTAATCCTTTTTTTTTGCAAACTCATTTAACTCTTATTTCTTAAGAAATAACTTTTTATTTTCTTCACTCAACATACTATTCTGACTGATTCTTCAAACGTCTTCCTACAATCATCAATAACGAAATAATAATAAATATTAGCACTGACTGAAGAACTAAAACAGCAACATAAAACCAATTATAGGTATGCTCGAGAGTTAATGCGCTTAAGCCCGAGATGATACACGCAAAATAAATAAAAAGAACTGTCTGCCTCTCTGAAAAACCTAATTGAATTAATCTATGATGAAAATGATCTTTCCCGGTATAGTCCAACCATTCTTTTATATTTGTAACTTTTCCATTTCTTATCCTGCTCATGGTTATATAGCACATATCAAATATCAAAACTCCTAAAATCAAAACAGGAATGCCAAGTGCAATAACTGGGCCTTTACTAGACCACCCGCCATATAAAGCAAAAGAAGCAAGCAAGAACCCGAAAAAGGTGCTCCCACCGTCCCCTAAATATATGGTGGCTGGTTTAAAATTATGAAATAAGAATCCACATCCACATCCTACTAAAATCGCTGAGGCTAATGCAAGGCTATATCCTTGTAGATGAAAAGTAATCAAAAAGAAAAATAATCCTGCTATTATCGCGATTCCGGTTCCTAGCCCATCAACACCATCTGCAAAATTAAGAGCGTTGATTATTCCTAAAATCCAAATAATCGTTATGATTGCTCCAACTAAGTATCCCCATGGAGTATCAGGCATAAACGAAACAACCAATCCCGACGAAATAATAATCAAAGAAGCTGCCAGCTGTCCGAAAAGCCGTACCTTTGAAGATATCGGATGGATATCATCAATTGTGCCGATAGCGAAAATAATTGTCCCGCCGATAAGAATACTTTTCATTTGCTCAGACAATGGATTTAGAAAGAATATTATGCTTAAGAATCCTAAATAAATCGCTACCCCTCCTAAAAGCGGCATAGGCTCTTTATGTATCTTTCTTTCAGAAGGCATATCTAAAGCTTTTACTTTTCTAGAAATAATTTCTGCTAAAGGAGTGAGAATTAAAACTATAAAGAAACTAGTAGTAAAAACTTTAACGAAGTAAGCCAGAGAATAGCAAAGGCCTGATTTATTATTAATCCACAAGCCAAATACAACAATAAAGGAAATAACAAACAAATATATAGATAGGTTTCGTTTTGTATGTGTAACCATTATTCCTCAAAATATTAAACAACCAATAATCAAAACATTGCTTTTAAAAACATTAATTATTCAAAAGCTGTTATCGCTACCGCTCCCTTTAACTCTCTTTGCAGCTCTTCTAAAATATTCTCGCTATTTACAAATTGTTTTTTAAACTCTCTCAATTCTTCATCTTTCTGCTTAACCTGTCTCATCAAATCATCTTTGATCTTTTTAAGCCTAGAAACGATGGAAGACTCTGTTGTCTGCAGCTGCCTTGTCGCATCCTTTAAGTTATTCGCTAATTCTGTATTTTCTTCTCGTAAAGCTAAAATACTCTTCTGAGCAAATATATTTTCTTCCTTTAGAGAATCAACTGTTGACTCTCTGGCGCTAACCATAGCTTGCGCCTTCTTTAATTTTGCCTCCAATATATTTGTTCTCTTTTCTATCGAAGCTCTGCCATCTTTCAAAGAACTTTTTTCATTTGAAATTAAAGAAAGCTCTCGACTTATTCTATTCTTTTCTCGCGCTAGCTTTTGCAGCAACTTTTCCTTTTCTCTTATAATCTTTTCTGCATCTTTTAATTCTTCTTCATAAGAGCCTGCTTCCTCACTAAAAATAGTTCGCTGAGCGTTTACAAACGCTAGCTCTCTTTCTATCTCATCTTTATTTTTAATTAGTTCGCTAATCTCTACGCTCTTATCTCTTACAATGCCCTCAGATAATTTCAGTTTCTCCTGAAGAGAATCAACTTTTCTTTTTAAAAGTGCATTTGCTTTTGTAACTCTTTCTCGCATCAAATCTTTTTCTTCTTTCAGTTTCTTTTCTAAATAGACAACTTTTTCTTCTAGCGGCGCCCTTGCATTAGCAATTTTCTCGGGAACAGAGGTCTCATTTTCCTTAAGTTGCTGCTTTAAGAAAACAATCTCTTTAGTAAGAGGTGCTTGAGCTTGCGCAATCTTA
>JAOZRJ010000026.1 GCA_029931885.1 Candidatus Omnitrophota bacterium
AAACCAAGGCATTTTTCCTACAAACATTAGCATGATATAAAAATACCAATTATCTAGCCGTGCATGTTCTGAGGCAAAAAGTCGACGCACATGAACATTGCCAAAGTATTCCGTCAAAAACCACTGGCCGTGTTGCATGTACATTAATATATGCCACGGGAGCGTAAGCCCTAAAAATAAAAGTATTGCCCACAGGCTTGCCTTGCATTTTAAAAACTTTAAATCCCGCCTATATAGTAAAAACATCAACGCCGGTGCGGCAAAGAATGTTATCCCCAGTAATCCCTTAGTTAAAACTGCCAACGATACTAAGGCGCTTGATAATAAAAGCCCCTTTGTCTTATGCTGTGTATTTTCGTAGGCATAATAAAACATTCCCAATGAAGCCGCAACGATAACGGAAAATATCATATCGGTTAAGACTGCGCGAGAAAGAGCCAAATATATAAAACTGGATCCCAGTATAATTCCTGACAAGAAAGCTAATCGCTTTCGATGAAACAGCATAAAAGAAATCCAATAAGTTACACACAATCCGATAATCCCAAAAAGGGCTGGAAAAAAACGGCAAACAAACGGATTTAATCCAAACCACTTAACCCCTGCGGCAAATAACGCAAAAGCAACAAATGGCTTTTCAAACTGCACCTCACCAAAAATCATTGGAGTAAACCACTTATTATTGGCAACCATTTCTCTAGCACTCTGAATATAAAAAACTTCATCTGGATGCGTTATGCTAACAATGCCGTTGCCGAACATTAAAAGAATGTATCCAAATGCAAGCAAAATTAAAATCAATTTTAAATGACTTGTTCGCTCAAAAAAATCTTTTATCATTTCACTCCTTGCATAAAAAAACCAACATCGTTTTCCGCCACAGTCAGTGACTAGAATTTCTTGATGTTGGCTTACTTTGCAACTACCTTTTATTTTAAAAGGCCTTTGCCTTAGTCTTCCAAAATGCTTTACCTAAAATAGAATATCAAATAAAACTTCGAAGTCAAATATTTTTTAATTTATTTAAATTTCTCTTCAAAATCCTTATCCAGAGAAAATATGAGTATCCTCTCTCCGGTTTTAGTGCTTATGTCAGAATGCAGGCTTCGTATTTTGCAGCCAGTAATGTCCAATACAATATTTTCCAGAAGCGCCCATGCTCCTTCGAGCAAATTAACACGAGCTTTTTTAACTAAATCAGCACCTTCGTCTGTTTTAGCCAAATGTTCTTCAGCGGGAGTAAGAACTCCTTTAAGACGCACAAAAATCATATCGTCAATAATGTAGGTTCTGGTTTCCTTAGGACCTCTGCCCATGTACTCTTTTTCAAACCTAATTATTGCTTCACTTATTTGAGCCTCAATTTGTCCTTTAGTTTTTTTCATCTACATCAACCTTTTTTCTCTTGTTCTAAACAAACGCCTATAACGGCAACAAGCCGTTACAACAATTTCAAAGAAATTGGTGGAGGTGCGGGGAATCGAACCCCGGTCCTTGGGTTACGCAATAAAAGCCTCTACATGTTTAGTTTGTTTTTTAAAATCTCATCCCAATCGCTCTAAACAAACAAACATTACTGGGACCAGCCTTTAAAATCTCACTCCGCTGATAAAGGCACTCAACAAAGCCAGCCTACTAAATGTCCTTTCTCAAAGCCCGCAGGCAAAACCTTGAAAAAGGGCCTTACTTTATTTAAGCAAGGACTGGTTCGCTAGCGAAAACCGGATTAACGATTTCGTTAGCTTGCGCAATGAGTTTATCATTTGCATTTATTTTTGCTCGGATTATTTTACGAGGCCAACCAAGCGTCCTCGACATGCCACTAGTACCACGATCAAACTCAAGTCGAGACCAATCACCCCCGACATCATGCAATTATAACTGTTTTTTAGGATTTTGCAAGAAATGACAATTAACGGCGCAATTCTTAGTTGCGCGGCGGATGCGTGCGGACAATACGATCAATTTGTCTTTTAATATCGCGCTTCTTGATATCTTCTCTCTTATCATAAAGCTTCTTACCCTTAACAAGGCCAATCTCAATTTTAACAAGATTTCGGTTATTAAAATAAATCTTTGTCGGAACAAGTGCCAAACCTTTTTGCGCCATGCGCGCGCCAATCTTTTTTATCTCCTTTTTATGCAAAAGAAGTTTTCGCTTGCGGTCAGACTCCAAATTTAAATAACTCGCCTGAACATAAGGATCAATGTAGAGATTATGCAAAAACATCTCTTCTCCATCTATGCGGGCAAAACTATCTTTAAAATTCACATTCCCGCTTCGAACAGACTTAACTTCGCTGCCGGCTAACGTAATGCCGCATTCCCATCTCTCAACAATGAAGTAATCACGAAAAGCCTTTTTGTTTGTAGAAATCGTTGCACCCATTTATTGGTCTTTTCCTTAAAATACTTTTGTCATTTCTATGTAGATTGTTAAAAAAATCGGCATTGTTAAAAGTCCTGCCAAATGGCCATATAAAATTGCCTTACTGATAAATTTTTCTTCCGCATCAAAATATTTTGCAATTACAACAAGTGTTGTCGCGCTTGGCACCACAGCCTGAAGCATAATAAGAAATCCAATGAGCCCTTTTAGCTTTAAAGCAAAAACTATCCCCAATGCAACAATCGGAATCAACACAACCTTAGTTATTACAGCCCAAAAAACTTCTTTTTTGTAAACTTTTACCTTAACGCTCATGGCAGCCAGATTTCCTCCGACAACCAAAACTGCAATCGGCAAGGCACAAACACCAAACATATCAATCGAGCTAGTTACCAAATCCGGAATAAATCTATGAACGTTGATGAAAATAATAAAAAGAGAAAATATTGTTGCCAGCATCGGCGGATTAAGAACATCTCTTAGCTTGAAAACAAATTTTCCTTTACCGGTTATTAAACTCACTCCTAAAGACCACATTGAAATATTCATTCCTATTAAAAAGAGAAAGATGTACATGTAAAGTTGGTTTGCCTGATCTCCTGAGAACACCTGAACTGTTATTACAAGAGGAATGTATCCCGCGTTCTGAAAAGATGTCAGCGCTAAAAATTCATTTTTAG
Organism: Candidatus Omnitrophota bacterium; assembly: GCA_029931885.1. The sequence continues at coordinate 3,070 of JAOZRJ010000026.1, forward strand.
CGCGAATATTCTTCACAAGCGATGAAACAACTTGCCCAACAAGAAATCCGACCAAAGTTACCGTAAGGCTTAGCAATGGAAAAATCCACCAATACGGATATTTAGAGAAAGAAAAGGTTGCGATAAATTCAGAAAAGATCAAACACGGCAAAAAGACGCGAACAAGCAAAGTGCTTAATAGCTTTAATCCGTCTTCACGCAAAATATTCTTTTTTCCCAAAACATAGCCCACGGATCCGGTTAAAAAGATCTGAAGTGTCGCAAGACTAATTGTCTGAAAAGATATGTTAAGCATAATAGCGTTATTATACCATAATCGAGTTTCCTCGCAATCTGTTCTGAGGGATTATCGCTCCCAACAATTGACACAGAAGAGTTTTATCGATATACTTCTTACGAGCGCCAAAACTAAAAGTTTTATGCGCCTATTTAAGAAAATCAGGGAAAAACAAACATGGATCAATCCAAACATCTCGTTATCATTGGAGCCGGACCAGCCGGATACACAGCTGCTTTTTTAGCCGCAGACCAAGGCCTTCGTATTACCTTAATTGACAAAGATCCTTTTTTAGGAGGAACATGCCTTCACAATGGATGCATTCCATCCAAAGCACTTTTACATATTGCAAAAATCATATCGAATAGCAAGCAAGCAGAAACGCTAGGGCTGACATTTGCTGACCCTCAAATTGATGTTGAAAAAATCCAAGCCTTTAAAGATCAAGTTGTTTCAAAATTAAGCGCCGGACTATCACATCTTTGTAAACAACGCAAAATTACACTTTTACAAGGAATGGCGAACTTTACTGATTCAAAAACACTTCGTATAAAAGATGCAAAAGATGAAAAACAAAATATCACCTTCGACCTATGTATCATCGCAACCGGCTCTCATCCGGCAAAGCCAGCATTCCTGCAAAAAGAATCAGATGCTATTATCTTTTCGCAGCAAGCCTTGTCTTTGAAAAAAATACCGAAAAACTTTTTAATTGTCGGCGGAGGCTACATCGGACTTGAAATGGCAGAAATTTATTCTTCCCTTGGTTCCCAGATAACTGTCTGCGAAATGGAAGACAGTCTACTGCCGGGAGTTGATTCTGATTTTGTTAAAGTGCTCGAGAGAAAATTACGTAAAAAAATTCATCAGCTAAAATTAAAGACAAAAGTAAAAAGTATTGATGCCTCTCAGGCACCCTTAAAAGTTACCTTTGAAAGCAAAGGCCAAGCAAACGAAGAAACTTTTGATCAAATTCTTGTCGCAACAGGCCGCACGCCAAACACGGATTCTTTAAATCTCCAGAATGCAAACATTGATACGGATGAAAAAGGTTTCATTAAAACCGATGATGCTTTTAAAACCACTAATCAAAATATTTATGCTATTGGCGACGCAATAGGTAATCCTATGCTAGCGCACAAAGCATCTTATGAGGCGCATCTAACAATAAAAAACATATCGGGAGAAAATATTAAACCATCACTGGACACAATCCCTTCGGTTGTTTACACAAATCCAGAAATTGCTTATTGCGGACTAACAGAACTTCAAGCTAGAGAAAGGAATATTGATATTAAAATTTCGAAAACACCTTGGATTTCAAGTGGACGCGCCCTAACGCTCAATGAGCCTCAAGGCCTAACAAAACTTATCTTTGATGCGAAAAACGGAAATCTTCTTGGAGCAGGAATTGTTGGCGTAGATGCGGGTGAACTGATCACACAGGCCGTCATCGCTATTAAGTCAAAACAATCAGCTCAAAACTTAACAGAGATAATCTATCCTCATCCAACGCTATCTGAAACTTTTAAGGAATGTATTCAATCTTTTTTAGGCGAGAATCCCCACAGCCTTCCACCAAAGAAATCTTAAAATCTTAATCTTCAACCGCAGGAAATTTTACAAAAAACCGAACCCCTTTACCAGTCTTGTCCTGAATATTTTCAACCGAAACATCTCCACCATTTTCACAAATCAAATCTTTACATAGCGAAAGTCCAATACCGGTGCCATCCTCACGACCAGAGACAAAGGGATCAAAAATAACTTTTATTTCTTCCTTTGAAAGATGTGATCCCGAATTCTCAATAATTACAAAAACCTCATTCTTTGTGCTGTCAAATCCAGAAAAAATCTTTACATAACGTTTTTCTTCTTTAGGCAATCTAACAAAAACATCCAAAGCATTAATAATAATATTCATAAACGTTTCCTGAATATGAATAGCATCCGCATGAACAAGGGGAAGTTTTTTCTCTGGGAAAAAATCCCAATTCACACGCTTAATGCGAAGCTCATCTCTCACAAGATTTAAGGCTCGATCCATGCAAAGGTTTAAATCCACTCTCTTCTTATCCATCTCTCGATGACGCATCAAATCCATAAGATTATTCAGCATCTCTTTAAGATAAGACGACTGCTCAAAAATTAAATCCACAGATTTGTAATAAGGGTCTTCTTTCTTCATGCCATTTTTCATAAACTTAACAAGTCCATGCATAGCTGTAATCGGCTGGCAAATCTGATGAAGAATTCCGGCTGATAAAGACGCAAAAATCGAAGCCCTTCCCATGTCAACCAATTTTAATTTTACACTTTCAACATTCTGTTTTGCAACCACAACTTCTTCATCCTTTTGACGCATCTCGTTTCCCATTTTCCGCATCTCTTCTAAAAAAGTAACATTATGATATTTAATAAGGGCATACGACATCATAATAATTGCCAAAAACAAAGATACCGGGCCAAATGGATAAATGCTAATGCCATAATTATTTAAGACTGTAACATTGCTTAAAACAGTCAAAATAAAGCTTACCATGACAAACTCTAATTTTCTTCGATACTGAAGATCGCTTTTTCTGCGCTGAGGTGATCTTAATGATTTTAAATAATGAAACAAAATCATTAAAAACGCATAAGCAAAACACACAACGCTAAAAGCTACAAAGATTAATTGTGCACCTTTAGCCTTCGGAGAAAATCCCCAGGGATATTCTTCAATCCCGATAAAAAAAGGATCAAGCCATGTTTTTAAAAACAAGACAAAAACTCCAAAATAAGCAATCCAAAGGAAAAATCTCTTGTATCGATAGCGATTGGTAACAACAATGGAAAGATGCAGTAATGTTACAGGAACTAAAACAATTCCTAAAAAAACAATACGTCCCCAAAAAAACGTAACAGGATCCACCCAGGCGTTTAAGCTCAGCGCAAAACCCAAAAACCATAAGGCCGAACTCATGTAAAAATAAGAAATTGACCGATGAAAACTTAAACGGCTCCCAATGCCTAAAATAAACATGCTAAAGAATAATGCAATGCTAAAGAAGATAAACGGAAGCAGAGATGAGATATTAAAATAATAATATGGTGATTGGAGTATGGATGCTAAATTTATCATTTAAATATTGTAACATAAAAGTTTTTCAAAAAACGGTTTAAATCCCTCTTTTTCATTATCTGTCATTTCTTAATCTGTAACCATAATATTTGCATCATCATAAACATTAATATCATAAGCGTCAGTATATCCGGCATTAACTTCCAAAACATAACGAACAAAATTATCAGGTCCGTATGAAGGGCATTCTTTATTTAAACAAGGTGCTGCATTTTTTTTAATGTAAATAACCCTTCTGTTCTCATCAAGCCAAATCATATCCAGCGGGATCAATGTGTTTTTCATCCAAAACTTTGCTTGGACTAACTGCGGAAAAATAAACAACATTCCATGATTTCTTTCCAGAGAATCTCGATATTGAAGCCCTTGAGATAATTCTTCCGACGTTTGAGCTATTTCAACTGAAACACACCTTTGACCAAAACAAACTTCTGGATCTTTATCTTTTCGACATCCTGAAGCGCAAAACAAAACCAAACAAATTAATACCATAAAAATACTTTTTCTCATCATGCTAACGAGCTCCTTCCTCTTCTGTTAGGCGAATGTAATCGCGAAACGTCATCTTTCCTGAAATCGCCTGACTGACATTTGAAATTCTTTGCGATGTGTACGGATGTGTTCGCCAATAACTAAATGGGCGAATAGGTTTTTTGGCATTAATCTTTTGAAGCTTTTCAAGAAATACAATCATCTCTTCGGGGTCATACCCTGCCTCTTCCATGTATTGTACCGCTACTCGATCTGCCAAAAATTCATCCTCACGGCTGTACCCGGTAATGATAGAGCCAAAAGCCAAATTAATCCCCGGAGACATATTTTGATTTCCACTCGTGATAGCCAGCACTTGAAGAAGTGTGTATCCATAAACTGCCTGCATTCGCTTCATAGCGTGCCTGGCTGTAATGTGTCCGAACTCATGGGCAATGACTCCAGCAAGTTGATCATCGTTATCAACTTCATCAAGGAGTCCCTTGTAAACATAAATGTATCCACCGGGAAGCGCAAAGGCATTAACCTCGTCTTCGTCAATTATCTGAACTGTGTAAAAAATCTCTGTGCGGTCACACACCTTTTCTATGCGCTTCGCAATATTCGTTACACGTTCATTAATATCAATGTCCGTGTTAATTTCATACTCTTGATCAATGTAATGGGCAATAGAGTTTCCAACCGCAATTTCCTTTTCTACTCCAAAAATAAGCGTCTCCTGTTTCTGTGTCGCCAAATTGTATTCCGTGGCGCATCCCGCAAGATAGACTGACATTAAAATTACTAAAATTTTTACACCGAACTTCTTTAACATCCGGCACAACTTTGCCATCGGTAAACCCACCACATTAAAATAACACCCTTCAATTCTTTTAATAAAAAACGCGCCTCGCCCCTCAATGTCAAACCCTCCGGCTTTTCCCGCAGGAGGCGTATGGCGATAGTAGCTATTTATCTCCTGATCAGTCAACGGATTCATGTAAATTTTTGTTTTCTCATAACTGACCATTTGCTTTTTTGTTTTAGCGTCAATAACTGCCAGGCCTGAATAAACCCAATGCGGATTTCGAGAAAGCATTTTTAATGTTTTCTTGGCTTCCTTTAAATTCCGCGGCTTACCAATGATTTTTTTATTCTTAGCGTAAACAAGCGTATCGGACCCGATGACTACGCCTGAAGCGATGCGACCGGCGACATCTTGCGCCTTGAGCAAAGAATTTTTTTTGACCAAAGCTGCACATCCGCGCGAAGCGTCAGAACTTTCTTGTATTTTGCTTTTGATAACACGAAAAGAAATCCCAAGCCGTTTTAATAACCGCTTTCTATGGGATGACTGAGAGGCTAAAATAATTTTAGTCATTTTTTATGATAAAAAATCTGAAATTGTAAATATCGAAACAAGCTTACAGCCATATGGCGCAATTGCCTGACTGCCGCCTTCTCCTCGATCAACGATGCAAATAGCTTTTGCCACAGGAATTTCTGCTTTTTTCATAACCTCTAAAGATTGAACAAAAGCCTTTCCTGTTGTGGCAACATCATCAACCAAAACAACGCTTTTCCCTTTTAAAATCAAAGGGCCCTCGATTTGCTGCTGCTTTCCGTGAGCCTTAGGGGCTTTTCGGATAATAAAAGTTTTTGTCGGTTTTCCGTTTTGAAAACTTTGAGACGCAATCGCTCCCACCAAAGGATCGGCACCAAGCGTAGGGCCTCCGATTGCATCAATCTCATCGTCTTTAACCATTTCCAAAATAATTTTAGCGCATAAATATGCCCCCTCCGCTGACAATGTTACGCGACGGGCATCAATGTAATAATCACTTTCTTTACCAGATGACAATACAATCTTTTCTTTAAAAAAAGCATCGGTGCGAAGAATCTCTAAAAGACGCTTTTTATCTTGTTCAATATTGGACATGGATAACCTCTCTTTTTAAAAAACCTAATTTATTTAATCTTTGGGGGTATTGTACAATGATTGGCTTTTTATGACAAGCCGATTATCAATAAATAATAATTATTAGCCCGCTATTTGACACCAAAAAATGCACATGTTAAGATACGCTCCAAAGGCAATCAAAAATGGCTAACAATCCCGCTCAAAACCTTTTTTCAAGCCTCCTCAATATTATTTATCCGAATAATTGCATCCTCTGCAAAACGCCTACGCACGACCGCAAAATAATTATTTGTAAAAGCTGTCAAAGCGGCATCCAACTCAATTTTCCTGTATTTTGCACTCGCTGTTCACGTCACTTAGAGCACCCTGAAAAAAGCCCTTTATGCCCGCAATGTACAAAACATACACCCTCCTTTGATCAGGCAATAAGTGCTACGATGTACAACAACACAATGAAACGCCTAATTCATCTTTTTAAATACAAAAATAAAACATCATTAAAAAAATTCCTTTGCGATTTAATATCGCACTTTATCCAAACGTATCGATTTGACTTAAATTCTTTTGATTTTATTGTTGCCGTTCCGCTACACCCTTCAAAATTTCGGGAACGCCAATACAACCAGTCGCAAGTGCTTGCAGGTGAACTTTCCAGGCGATTTGGAATCCCTGAGCTAAAAAATAACCTCCTACGATGCCGCACAACCAAGACACAGGCCTTACTTCATGAAAAAGAGCGCTGGACAAATATGAACGACGCCTTTAGAATAAGACGTCCTTCAGAGATTCTTAAGAAAAAAATCCTTGTTGTTGACGATTTACTGACAACCGGTGCCACAGCCTGCGAAGCGGCACGTGCCTGCAAACAGGCCGGAGCAAATTTTGTTGGAATTTTAACATTATCAATAGCTTAAAGTTATTAATATGAAAATTTTACGCAATTACATTTTAAGAGAATGCATACTTCCTTTTATCCTATCTTTAAGCGTTCTAACGAGCGTCTTTCTTCTAGGAAACCTTATCCGCCTAACGAATATGGTTATCAATAAAGGTGTAAGTTTAGCACTTGTTGGAAAAGTCTTTTTTTATTACATTCCATTTTTCCTAACGTACACTCTTCCGATTTCATGCCTTGTTGCAGTCATTCTGACATTCGGACGTTTTTCTGCCGACAATGAAATCATGGCCATACGCGCAAGCGGAATACACCTGCGAAAACTCCTTTGGCCAGTTTTGACTCTCGGCATAATGTTAAGCCTTTTCTCTATTGTTTTAAACATCAAAATTATTCCTCACGCGTATCATCAGCAACGCACACTTTTAAAAGAAATGGGAACAAAAAACCCCACCGCGCTATTGGAAGCCGGAACCTTTATTAATGATTTTAAAGATCAAATTCTTTTTATCTACCGCATTGAGGGCAACAAACTTTTCAATGTCCGCATTTATCAGCCTCAACCCGACGGAAAAATGACCCGCACCATCACAGCTAAAGAAGGCGAATTTACGCAAGTTCCAGGGGAAGATAAAATTAAATTAAAATTAATGAACGGAACAAGCGACGAGCCCGACTTGGAAAATCCAAACAACTTTTACAAATTAAAATTTAATACATTTTTTAAAACCTTAAACCTCTCGCAAGGTAAAAAAGGAAAAATAGAAAAAAAACCAAAGGGCATGACACTGGAAGAAGTTAAAGAAAAAATAACAGAGCTAGACACTTTGGGCGTTGATGCCACACCGCTTGAAATTGAATTTCATCGAAAACTATCCTGGTCCTTCTCTGTTCTTGTTTTCATTATGCTGGGTTTCCCCTTAGCTGTTGTTACCCACAGAAGAGAAAAAACCGCAAACATCGCGCTTGCAATGCTTTGTGCCGCATCCTATTATTTGCTCACGCTTGGATGTGAAGCCCTGGCTATTCAAAAAATTCTACCAATCGGAATAACCATGTGGACACCTAACATTATCGGCGGAACCATCGCCTTTGTTTTAAATTACAAATTATGCGCATCGTAGAACGTTACATCTTAAACCTCATTGTTAAAATTTTCGTCTCGGCACTGCTTATCTTTTGTTTTTTGTATGTTTTAATTGATCTGGCAAGCAATTTAGACGAATTTATCAGACAAAAGGTTCCGATACAAATTTTGGTGCAATACTATCTTTCCTTTTTACCAATCATCATATCTCAGACAGCTCCTTTATGCTGTTTAATTGCATGCCTTTTAACCTTCAGTCATGCCAACAGCAATAATGAAATTATTGTTCTTCGTTCAGGGGGTTTAAACTTCTGGAAGATCACCAAGCCGGCGATTTGTTTTGGAATTCTTGTCT
>JAOZRJ010000027.1 GCA_029931885.1 Candidatus Omnitrophota bacterium
ATTTCTAAATTCTTTAAGAAAACGGCTATTATTTCTTCTACGGTCTCGGCACTATTTTGATAGTATGGCTTTAAAACTTCATTTTCTTTTAATATCCTATCTTTATAGGAAAGAAATCGTAAATCTCTTTGGATAACATTCTTTTGTTCAATAATCTCATTATCTAGTAATTTCATCCTTGAAAAAACAGGCCCCAAAAAGACTCGATCAAAAACCATTAAAAGGACTACCGCGATTGCAATTGTAAAAATTTTTCTCTCTTGCGCAGATAATTTTGTATAAAAATCATTAATCACTTATCACTCCTCTTTTTTCTCTTCTGCTGGCGCTTCTTCACCCAGATCTTCTTCGTCACCAGTATCTTCAGCGCTCTCAAGCATAAAAACGATTTCGAAAGAAGCTACATCCTTTCCTCGTTCTTTTTTTGCCGTTGTTGACTTTGTTTTTACACCTTTAAACAATTCTGAGTCCTCCAAAGTTCCCACAAGTGCAAAAACTTGGGACATAGAATCCGAAGTTCCTTCGATCAAAATCTTTCCGTTATCATCTAGGGAAAAATTTGTTAAATACATTTCGTCTGGTATCATATTATATAATTCTCGGACTGATTCTAAGGGGACAAGACGACTATTTAAATAAGCCTTGATAATACGCGTTTTCGTCGAAATCTTTTCAAGCTCCCTTGAATCTTTTGCAGTATCGGTATATTCTTTTTTAATTCTTTCAAGCAAAGAACTTTTAAAAGAAACTTTACTAATAAATATAGATCCAGCCAAGACCAAAAAAACAATTGTAAGCGCTGCAAACTTTATCCCCTCGAAGCTTTGTTTCTCCAATAAATACCGTGTTTTTATTTCCTCAGGCAAAAGATCGATTTGGCAGCAACCCTCCTCAAAAACCGGAGACACGACATCCAGAAATGTTTCAGCCATATTATCATCCATGACTTTTTTTGCAAAATCTGAAAAGTTTAATTTCTTTGAATAAGGAATAATCTCTAATTTTGCATTCAGCGCTTCAGCAACTGATGTCTGAAAACTTTGCGTGCTTTCTCGGCCATCGGATAATATGTATTTTTGAGGAACCTTTTCAATGTCCTCATTCTGATATGATTCAATCGATTGTTTTAATTCATTAATAAATTTTTCTTTGGAAGAATCCCCTTCTTGTTGAATTTGGCTCATTCCGACAGGAATACTGCGGCAAGCAATAGCTGTGCCCCTCAACATAATTGTAAAATCTGTAAAATTATTATTTATATCAATAATGCCAATGGGAGCATCCTCACTTGAAAGACCTGAAACCTTTGAATAAAATTTTGCTTCTACTTCCGGCGCAAAGAATATCTTCTTGGCTTTCACTCCGACAGACTGAAGAATATTGACTTGTCGCATAATAGTTTCTCGGTTGACAATTACAAGCAAAATTTTGCTATAATTCTTTTGATATACTCCAAAATTAATATATCCAATAATAATTTCTTCTCTAGAATATGGTGTGTGACGACCAGCTTGCAAATCAATAATTGATCCTATTTCTTTTGGATCAAGGGAAGGAATTTCAATATTTTTTGTTGTTGTAACACTCGGAGGAAGAACGCAAACTGCATTAAGCCTTGCAGCGTTAAATTGATCTAAAATCTTTTTAAGCTCCGCGCTAATGTCCTCATCGGACAAACCATTGACATTATAAAAAGCTAAATTTACTACAGACGGTCCTGAAGAAGTGCTTTTTAAATGCGCAACCTTTAGAACTTCTTCCGTTAACAAAAGGCTGATATAACCTGTTTCTTTTCCTGGCATTTCTAAGATACCTCTTTATTCTTCATTCCAATACTCAATTTTTTGACCCTCAACATTATAAACACATCGAACGAAAGCCTGTTTTTCTGAATGATTTTTATAAGCTGTTGCATCAATTGAATAAAAATCACTCGATGTTGCTATTTTTTCCTCTGATACTAATTGATTAATCTTTTCAATTTCAAAATCGCTTAAAGTTTTAGCCGATTTGACAACAGACAGAAAATCATCATTTCCCTGAAAAATTCTATCATCTAAGGTTGCTTCTTTTTCATCTGGACCCCTTCGAATTGAAAGAACTTTTTGCGCCGCATCACTGCTAAATCCAATAGCTACCAATACTTGCCGAGAAGCTGTATTAACATTAATCGCACCATCTCCGTAAACAGTAACAAAAGGCCTTAGGCGATCTAAAATATCCTGATTCATCCCTTCAATTAAAAAAATCTCATCAAAAAGCTCAAAATTACTGTTTTTCTGCTCATAAGGGTCCTTCAAGTTCTCATAATAATCTCCGCTAAAAAACCCCTTTAAGACGCTATCATGTTCTTCTCGCCAATCTATAATTGCCAAGGAAAGCGTATTAGCCTGCTCATCGTCCCATCCGAGCGTATGCTGAAAAAGATCTGAAAGAGTTTTTCTATTAGCTTTATTAATATTAATCTTTGAACCTTCATCTATCATACCATAACGTTTTTCGGTCTTGCGGAAAGTTTTATCAAAAACATTATAAGAAATATCTACAGTGTACCCTCCAAGTGAAATGTCACGAAAAGCTTTTTTATTATTCATTAAACTTTCCTTAAATCTACTCGACTTCCAATAAGAGTTGAGTCTTTTTTGCATATCCAAAAAAGCGATAGCTTTTCCGATTCCAGATCTTGCAATAAAACAAAAGGAATCTCTTGTTTCAATCCGAGAAACAAAAATCATACGCTGACGCGCTGCAACGCCAAGATAAATAGCAAAAACACTTAAAAGCCCTAACGCCCAGAGTGCTAAAATTAAAATCATGCCCGAATTATTTCGTATATTTATTTTCATCTTTCTACAAATCCAATGGGATATCAAATCTTCTTGTCATCCGTCGAGTCTCTCTATCGGATGTATACAGGATCTCTACTTCAACCATCGCTGGGATAATAATTTCAACTTTTTTACGCTCATGCAAATTTTTATTTTCTTCATAGAAATATTTAAATCTAATCAACTTAACTCCAGAAGCTAATATTCTCGGATCCTGAAATTTTTCTGCAAGTGCTTGTCCGTAATTTGCCTGCTGACGAAGAATTTTTTCTTTTCCGGAATCATAATAATATTTCACTTTTCCAATTTGACGAGCATATGGCCGTACAGCTGCGCTATTAGGATCAGTTTTCGTAATAATAACCGTCGGAAACTCAATATAATCAGACTCTCCTTTAAAATGAATCATTGAAAAAAAGAAAACATTACGCAGGTCATGACCAAATTTATCCATAAAAATTGAAATATCCTCTTCTGCAAAGGATCGATTTCCATATTCCCAAATCTTCAATCCATTCGAAAATGTCTGAAAAATAGCGATGCTCAAAACGGCAACTAAAGACACAACGAGCAAGGCCTCTACCATAGTCAAAGCACTTTTCGAATTTTTAACCTTATTCATCTTGTGTCAACTTTCATTTTAGTTTAAAGCCGTACGAAATATATAAACCGATCTTGAATTTCGTATGGTGCGACCTCCTTCATTCCATGTAATAGTCAAATCAAGCTGATAAATATTATCGACATCCTTAACATTATGGATAGCCATAGAATAAGAATAATCGATCGGCCTATTATTAATTACAACCTTGTAAAGATCGTTCCCTTGTCCTAAATTAATCTCACCAGATAATTCAAAACGCTTTTGAATCATTTCAATCCTATTGTCTAAAAAAGTCATCGCATGCATCCGGTAAGTCATATGGTTCAGGTAGTCTAAAGACACAAAAAAGGCCCGATAAATTGAAACAAGACCGATTGCAAGAACAGCTGCTGCTGCCATTACCTCAACAAAAGAAAAACCTTCTTTTCGTCCAAAAAATTTCATAACCTCAGTCTATTTCCAATTTGTAATATCATCTTCTTCTGTCTCAGCACTTTTACCATCAGAATAAAGATCATAATCTGGACGATGCCGACCCGGAGATGCATACCGATAAGAATTTCCCCATGGATCTATTGGCTTTCGTTCTATGTATGGACCATTCCAATTCAGGGGAACAGGATTTGATGTTGGCTCGTCAAGAAGAGCCATTAATCCCTGATTTGTCGTAGGGAAAAAACCATTATCTAGCTCATAAAGTTTTAAGGCCGTTGCAATATGAGAATTGATATCTGCTTGCGCGGCCGCCACCTTTGCTTGCTCAGATCGGCCAGTCAGCCTGGGAATGATCATTGCAGATAAAGCCCCAATAATAACAACTACCAATAATATTTCGATCAAAGTAAATCCGCTTTTCTTTTCATGTACCTTTTTCATGCCACCTCCATCTTTATATTTTTTCTAAAAAATCCACTTAAACACGCTTTTTCCCGCTAATGTAAAAATAATAACGAAAAAAAATAAAATAAAATTAGCTTGCAAAAACATCCATTTGAAATATTGGAAGTAGCATTGCGATAACAACAAAACCAACCGTTACTCCAACAAAAAGAATCATCGCGGGCTCAAGAATTGATGTAAATGTCTTGATGGCCTCGTCCGACTCCTGTTCATAAGTATCTGCAATGTCATGAAGAGTTTCTTCAAGCAAACCAGATTCTTCTCCAACTTTTATCAAATTAAGCATCATCGAAGAAATATGAGAACATTGCTCAAAGCTCTTAGATAATGAATCTCCAAGAGCCAAGCTATCCTTGCATTGTGAAAGTTCTTGAATGATAACTGTATTGTTTAAAGTCGGGATCGCAACATCAATTGCTCTAACCAATCCAACTCCACTTCTCAAAAGCAACTCTAGGGTGCGACAAAAACGGCCTAGTTCAATTTTTGTGATCAACTCACCAACAATTGGTAAACGAAGTTGTAAACGATTAATTAGCTTAAAACCATTTTCTGATCTTGCCCATTTAATCAAAAAATAAAAAATTAAAATACCTGCAGGTAAAATAATAAACCACCCGAATCTTAAGCTATTGCTGGCTGCAAGTAAAATTTTTGTCCAACATCAATAAATAATTTTGTTATTTTTGGCATTACAAAAGTAAGAATAAAAACTATAGTCAAAAAGCCAACAAACCCCATAAAAACAGGATAAGCAAATGCTGTTTTAACCTTTGACATTATTTCTTTCTGAGACTTTTGATGATCTGATATTGACAATAAAACATCTCTTAAATTTCCTCCCTCTTCTCCTACGCGAACCATTGCGACGTAAAGAGGAGAAAAAATGCTGGGATAATCTAATAAACAATCTGAGAAATTACGGCCGTCTTTTATCCCTGCATAGATATTATTCAATATCTCAATAATCTGAATATTTGATGTCTGCTCTTTTATAATCTCAATTGAACGTAAAATGGGAATTCCAGCCTTAATAAGGCTCGATAGTTGACGACTAAAAATAAAAATATCTTTGAATTTAATTTTTGAAATATTTCGCATACCAGAAGAAGAAACCATTTCTTTTACAGAAAAAGGAAGAATGCCTTGCTGGCTGATAATTTCTACGGCCTCATCTTTATTACGAGCTTCAACTTGACCTGAAACAGATTCTCCGCTCTCTCGTTTTCCTTGATACATATATTTAGCCATAAAACTCCTCAAGTTTCTAATAAATTATTGCGTTCGTTTACAAAAGTTGTAATACGTGAACGGTCTGCACTAGAAATATCTAAAAAATAAACAACAACCCTGTAGTGCTTCTTATTTTCATTCTTTTCAACACGGCAAACACGAGCTAAGCATTCAACAGGATGATCTTTTTTCTTGCTAATTGACACTTTTACTTCCACGATAGATCCAATTGGTAATGGATATTCCATATCTAAAACAACACCACCAGCACTAATATTCTTTGTATGAGTTAAATGCTCCCATTCCTCTGCTTGAATAGCCACAGCGTTTAAATCACTTTGAAACAAGCGGTATTTTACGTCAAGCTGTTCGTCTATTCGTGAAAAAACTCTTGCTTCATTTTCTTTTTCCTCAGAAAGAGACTCTCTTGGAACAACCCTATACTTCTTTTCCTTTTCTACTACCACATTCGAAACCTCTACCTCTTTAACATTCTCGGATAAATCCTCTTTTACATCCTCGAAAACGAAAGGTTCTTCTCTGGTTGTCGCATTCATAACCTCTTGTGGAGTTGTAATACCTTTTAAAACTTTTTTCCACCCATCCTGCCTTAACGTGCACATTCCGTTTTTCTCAATAGCCATTCTTTTAATAAAGTCAGCTCTCGGATTCTCAAGAATTGCAGACCGAATAACGTCATTGATTAATAACATTTCATAAATTGCTGTTCTCCCGTAATAGCCGGTATTCTGACAACGATCACATCCTCTACCTTTATAAATCTTAATTTCTGTTAAATCCTTAATCATTAAATCTGCCGCAATTTCTTTCTTTAATTCTTCTGGTGCTTCAACTTCCTGCTTACAATTTTTACAAATCACTCGCACAAGCCTTTGAGCAACAAATGCCTCAATACTTGAAGAAACAAGATACGGCTCAACGTTCATTTCAATCAGCCGTATAATTCCGCTTGCCGCATCATTTGTATGTAAGGTTGAAAAAACAAGGTGCCCTGTCAATGCAGTGCGAATAGAAATCTCTGCTGTCTCAAGATCTCGAACCTCTCCAACCATAATAATATCTGGATCGTGCCGCAAGGTACTCTTTAATCCAGCAGCAAAGGTTAAATTAACTTTTGGGTTAATCTGAATCTGTGTAACATTTTCCATTTCGTATTCAACAGGGTCCTCAATAGTAATAATTTTTCTTTCGATAGAATTTACTTCGTTAAGACAAGCATAAAGAGTTGTAGTCTTACCGCTTCCTGTTGGACCGGTGACAAAAATAACTCCATGAGGTTTCGAAATAAGCTCTCTGAACTTTTTAACATTTTCAGGCTCTAATCCAAGTTCACTAAGATGAAACTTCATAACCTTTGTCGGGAGAATGCGAATAACCATGCTTTCTCCTTGAGGCGTCGGCATCGTTGAAATGCGAAGATCTAAAGTTTGGTCCTGAACCTTGACGGTCGTACTGCCATCCTGAGGGATACGTTTTTCAACGATACTTAAATTTGACATAATCTTAATTCGTGAAAGAATAGCAGACACAAAATGCTTAACGTCCCTTGGAAGATTAGCGTCAATCAATGCACCATCAATACGATAACGAAAACGAACTTTATTTCGATACGGTTCAATATGAATATCTGTAGCACGTTTTTTATACGCCTCTAAAATAATTTGATTAACTAATTTTGATACAGAAGCATCAGACGTTTTAGAATCAAGATCTTCAATCTGCTTACTCCCTATAACTTCTGTATCCACCTTACGATCAGGATCCTTCATCAAAATACGGTCAATCATGTCAGCGGCAAGGCCATAATGTTTCTTTAAGGCATCCACAATATCTGATTCACAAGATAAAACAATACGAGGTTCGTATCCAAGGTTCACGCGAATCTCATCCTGTGTTTTTACATCTATAGGGAAAGAAACAGCAACGGTTAAAACTTTGCCGTCAATGCGAATCGGCATAAATTTATAGTACCAAGCAAATTTAACCGGAATCTTTTCTATTACATTACTTTCAATATCAATTCTTAATAAATCAACTGCTTCAAGCCCAGACTTTTTCTCAAATGCGGATAAAATCTGCTGCTTGGAAATTAATCCCATTCGTATTAAATACATATCAAGATTTTCTTGGGACGATTCAGCCGTCTTTAATGCGTTTTCTAAATCCGACTTTTGAAATAGGTTGGATGTAAGCAAGGCATCAAATAAATTTTTATCGGATTGTTTTGTCATAATAAATTCTTTCTAAATTTTAGGTGCCTTTCCTATCATATAAAAATCTTCTGGTTTAACTTTATCATAATCTCCATTTAGAAGACGGGCGCATCCATCAACATTATCTTCAATCGAAACGTACTCTCCCTTTTTACCTGTAAAAACCTCGCTGACAGTAAATGGTTGCGTCATAAAATTTAATATTTTTTGTGCGCGGCTATAAATCAGCCGATCTTCTTTATTTAACTCCTCAACTCCGATAACCGCAACGATACGTTTTAAACCATTATATTTATTAACATGCATAATAATATTTTGCGCAACATCATAATGCTTTTTTCCTACGATAGACGGGTCAAGATTTCCACAAGTACTCATCAATGGATCAATCGCCGGATACATACCTTTCTGAACCAAATCTCGAGAAAGAACAATGGATCCATCCAAATAACTAAAAATCGCAACAACAGCTGGATCTGTCATGTCATCAGCTGGTACATAAACTGCCTGAAGGGCAGTAACAGATCCACCTCCTTCAACAGACCGAATACGCTCTTGAACATAGCTAACCTCAGATGATAGCGTCGGCTGATAACCTGTTTCAGCAGGAACACGCCCTAAAAGCGTTGAAACTTCTTGCCCTCCCTGAATAAAACGAAAAATATTATCCATAAACAATAAAACATCCCTGTTTTGATCTTGAAGATATTCAGCCAAAGTGATACCGGTATTTACAACTTCAGCGCGTGACCCTGGAGGCTGATCCATTTGCCCAAAAGTCATCATAACGCGCGGCAAAAGATTGTTATCTCCAAGCTCATGAAAAAGCTCATTTCCTTCTCTAATACGTTCTCCAATTCCCGTAAATACACATGCTCCATCGTGAGCTTTAATAATATTATTAATCAATTCTAAAATAACAACAGTTTTTCCGCAACCAGCACCTCCAAGAATTCCTGTCTTGCTTCCTTTAACCAGCGGAAAAAGCATATCAACATATTTCATCCCTGTCTCAAGAACTTCTGGTTTAACGCTTTTTTTTCGCTTTAAATCAAATGGAACTGCTCTAGAATATTTACGTATAGGTCTTATTTGCTCTGTAACAATAGGGCCTCCGTTGTCCAAAGGCCGGCCTGTTGCATCCATAACGCGTCCAAAACAAGCATCGCCAACAGGAATTGCAATCGGTTCAAAAGTGTTATAGCATATCGAATGCAACTGAAGGTTTAATGTATCCATCAAAGAAACACACCTAACAACCTTCATGTTCAAATGTTCCGCGCATTGAAGCTTTACAAGCCGCTTATCAAAAGTTTCAGAATGAATAACATCATACAATGCTGGAATATCTACAGGATTATCAAAACTTATATCAACAACCGGCCCCTGAACAGAAACTATTTTACCAATTCCTTTTCCAAGCTTTCTTAATTCTTCTAAAGGGGAAACATCAGGAACCTTCTCTTCGTCTTTTAAAGCTTGAGAAGGTGAATCCTCCGGCTTCTCAGAAATATTATTATTTTCTTTCTTTACATCTTCATCTTCACTCAATTAAAGTCCTCCTTCATAAGAATTAATCTTATCTTCTCGTCATCATACGAGAAGTAAACACCTCACGCATACTTTTATCAATATCGCCCTTTTTTGCTTTCTGAAAAGACATTTGAATCCCTTTTTTCGATTTTTGCATTTTCTGCAAACTAGTTTCAAGCTGCTGTGATTGCGCTGCTGCCTCAGAAATAGAAGTATCATGCATCATTTCATAAAGACGGCAAACAAGCCACTGCGAAGAAAGCTGTTCAATAATATCAATCGGGTCAGATTCTTCAATAACGCTTTCAATACTATCAACAAATTCTTCTTGCTTGCTCAAAAGCTCATCACATGGCAAAAGTTTTATAACTCTCGGCTTTTGAACCATAAAATTCTTTGACCAAGGATAAATAACTAGAGCGCGCCCCATGCGCCCTTCCATAATTTCGGTATACAGATAATCTTTAACATCAATAGCAATTTGATACAATCCAGTATCAGTAATATCCTCAAATATTTTTAAATCCTTTGCAAAAGGAGTCAATTTTGCGCCGCCTTTCTTACCAACAGCAACTAGAGTAGAATTTGGATATTTTTCTTGCTCACTTAAAGCTGCGCGTATAACTTTGGTGTTTAAATCACCCATAAAACCCGCCTCGGAAGTAATGACAACAATTCCTGTTCTAGGATTGTCATTTGAAACCAATGGGTGAGCAACGCGCGAAAGACTGATCATGCGGAAAAATTCAACAAACGATTCACCGAATCTTGCAAAACGATCCTTTCGATTTGCAAGAGTATGAAATTTATTATCAGCAACATCTTTTAAAACCTGTATAATTTCTACAAGTTCAATAATATCGTCTAGATCTCCTTTAATTTTATTTGCTTTTCCCATGTGTTTTCTTATCCTTTATCAATGTCACCTTTTATGCTTACAACGGCATCATCTATGGCGCTTTGCAAACTTCCGTTTAATGTCAGACTTCCAAATCGAACAATAATCCCTCCGCCAATTTTAGGATCTACTTGATATTGAAATGCAACTTCACGATTAAGTTTTTCTTTGATAGTTTTCTCCAAGCTAATTTTTTCTTCTGAAGATATTTCTTTTAAACTCACAATATCAACAGTCTCAACCTCAGGACTAACTTGTTTTGCATCGACATCTTTTAATTGCTCAAGAAAATCCTCCACAAGCTGATTGCTAAACGCCTCTCCAGCTTTTTCGCTACAAATTATAGTAAGAATTTGCGCACACCTCTCAACTAGTTTTATCTCTGACTCTTTTTCGATAATCTGCCGAATGCTATCTTTTGTTCTCTGAGCTTTCAAGATAACATCTTCAGCTTCCTTACGTGCCTTTGCGATTAAGCCATCTCTTTCTTCCTTTGATTTACTTTCAGCTTCTTCCATCATTTTCTTAACTAACGCATCCGCTTCTTTCTTTCGTTTAGCCAGTTCTTCATCAGCTTCCTTAATTTTTTGGTTCAATTCCGCTTGTTTTGTGCGCGCGTCTTCTGTCTCAGTATTAAGACGATTTACAGCTCCTTGTGTACTGGAAATCAATGTCCTATGTAAAAAGAAAATAATAACTCCGGAAACAACGAAAGTTAAAACTAAAAATTGTAATATTAACATTCCACCCATAATCTATACTCCTTACGTTTACCCTCCATAATCTGCCAAAATATGATACACCATCATTAACAAGCCGAAAGAAATAGTCTCCAATATAATCAGCTTAAAAAGAACTGTCATCA
>JAOZRJ010000235.1 GCA_029931885.1 Candidatus Omnitrophota bacterium
CTGTTAAGTATTTGTAAAAAGAAAAATATTATAATTTCTATCTTAAAAGCTGGAGATATGATTACGGGTCTCCCTCAAGGAATGTATATAAAAATATTAAATCCGCATGCGCTTTCTGATAACCTTAATGAATCTTCAATCGCTTGCTATTTACGATACATGAAAACCGGTTTTATTTTCACGTCTGATGTTACCTCTGAAAGGCAAAATCAATTTCTTAAACGTTACGGTAAAAAATTAAAAAATATTAAGTGTATTCAAGTCGCGCACCATGGCAAGCAATATCATGAAAACATGTCCCAACTTTTTCCAAATGCAATTTTAGTCGCATCAACTGCTGCGACCGACAAATACGGGCCAGATGAAAAGCTACTAATGAAAATTAAAAATAGGCTCTTTCGAACAGACATCCACGGAACTATTGTCGTTCAAAGCAATGAAAAAACAATTCGCATAAAAACAGAAAAATGATGAAATCAAAACGTTTTAAATACTGGATTTTACCAATCGGCTGGATTCTTGTAATTTATAGTACTCTGTATATTGTGCGTCCTATTTGCGAATTTCTCCGAGAGCACATCCCGTTTAATATGTTCATTAACGTCCTGATGGTCGGATCATTCTTATCTATACTTTTTCTATTATTTAAAACCAGGACTATTAAAAAAATATCTACGTATTTTCTTTTACTTGCCGTATCTGTTCTTTTGGGATATTTCCTGATAACAATCAAAATCGCTGAAGAAAAAATCCATTTTCTTGAATATGGATTTTTATCATTTCTAACTTTTCGCGCTATTAATTTAGATGTTAAAAGTAAATTTTCTTACCTTTTTACATTCTTTCTTGTTAGTACTTTGGGTTGGATTGATGAGATTATCCAACACTTTTTGCCCAATCGATATTTTGACCTAAGAGATATAATATTTAATATTATTGGCGGAGCAATAGGAATTCTTATTGTTTTTATTTTGCAGAGGGAACAAAAGAGAAGCAAAGAAAAAAAGGCTTAGCAGCCTTCATACCATTTTTGTTGAAATTGATCTTTTCGGCTCTCAAAAGCACAATTAAAAATCATTTCTTGAACTTTTTCACTAATGTCCTCAAAATGAACACCAACCAAAAAATCTCTTTCATCAATTTTTCCCCAAATGGCTCGACCCTGAACCTGAATCGTAACGCCATCAGATAATTCAATCGTCATGAGAAGCTTTTGCTCGGGCTGAACCTTTTCATAAGTTCGAAGACAAATGCCTGTATTGCTAATATCTCGACTTACACATTCATGAAAATTCACACCGTTTTCATGTTTATACGTAATCTTATTAGCAACTTCCCATCGAGGAAAATATCTGTAATCATCCTTTTTCAGCCTAGTATCTTGCTCAGAGTTCATTTATAAGTCCTTTTAATGATATAAGTTAAATAAAAAAAGCCACAAATCCAATTGGATTCCGTGGCTAATTTAAATATATCACAATAAATTTAAAATTACAAGGTTCTAGTAAAATATTTTTTTTATTAACGATTCTTGACATATTCAATCTGAAATGATACAAAGAATTATCCTTAATATTTTACAAATTATAAAATTATTTTATTTAAACTTCTGAAAGGTAAAATATGGAAAAACGAATTTTCTATCATGACACAGACGCCGGAGGCGTAGTCTATTATGGGACTTATTTAAACTACCTCGAAGAAGCCAGAACAGAATTTCTAGAAGACAGGGGCTTAAGCGTTGCAAACTTTGTAAAAAGCGGCTATATGTATGCTGTAAGAAACTGCTCTATTGCCTATAAAAGCCCTGCGCGCTACGGAGAAACCTTAATATGTACGGCAAATCTACAAAAAATTACAGCAGCACAGCTCATTTTTGACCAAGAAATAACCGAAAAAGGATCTGGTCGACTAATCGTAAAGGCGGGAGTAACTCTTGTTTGCCTAACAACCGATTTTAAACCCACTCAAATCCCGGATGAGTTAAAGAAAAAACTCACTTAAAAGGGGTTTAAAGCCTAAAACTTAGCTTTGCTGTTTTAAAATCTCATTTTCCTAGTTTTATCTTGTCAGGCATTATCTTTGATGGTAATATATTCATCTTCTTATATTAATTAGTATACATAGGCAAAAAATGATTGAAAAAAAAGACGTACAATACATTTCTCATCTTTCTCGAATCCATCTCAAGGATCAAGAGGCTAAAAAACTCGCTAAAAACCTTGAAGATATCCTAGAATATATTAACAAGCTAAATAAGCTTGACGTCAAAAATGTTGAGCCTACGAGCCATGTTCTACCCTTAAAAAATGTTTTTAGAGATGATGTCGAAAGTGGCAATTCACTTCCAAGAAACGAGGTAACAAAAAATGCTGCTGAAAAAGAAAATGGTTTTTTTAAGGTTCCTCAGGTAATCGAATGAAACTAAACGAACTAACTGCGCATGAAATCTTAGACCTTTTTAAGTCTAAAAAGGCATCACCGAATAATGTTTTTAAATCCGTACAAGAAGCCATTGCTCGGTCAGATAAAGACGTTAATGCATACGCTCATATCTCAAGAGAGCCAATAAAAAGCAGCTCTAATACTCAAGAATTTCACATACCGATTGCTCTCAAAGATAACATTTGTATTAAAGATTATCTGACAACATGTTCTTCAAATATTTTAGAAGGATTTAAGCCACCCTACAATGCCACTGTCGTTGAGAAACTTTTAGACTCCGGAGCCTGGATTGCCGGACATACCAACATGGATGAATTCGCATTTGGGTCTTCAACTGAAACATCGTGCTTTGGAACTACAAAAAACCCTTGGAACCTAGATTGCGTCCCTGGAGGATCAAGTGGTGGCTCAGCTGCAGCCGTGGCCGCAAACGAAGTCATATGGGCATTAGGATCAGATACAGGCGGCTCTAT
>JAOZRJ010000028.1:0-2267 GCA_029931885.1 Candidatus Omnitrophota bacterium
TTTTTGGGCGCTTGCATGACATTGGAAAATCAAAATCCTTTAGAAAAAACATGGAGGCTGAAAAGAATAACTTAATAAATACCTGGACAACACTTGCACGCATTCAAGGAAACAACGAGAATGTGTCGCAAAAACTTGCACAACAAGCATATAATTTCCTCATAAATAATAAAGCGAACTATATGATTTCGGTTGTTGTATCTCATGGGACTACAGGTATTCACTTAGCACAAAGAGAATTAGAAAAAACCGGAATGCCTTCACAAGAAGCGCTAGGATATGCAATTTTATTTGCCGCCCATCACCCTGGATTTCCGATTACTTTGGTAGATCAGTTTGTTGTTCCTGGGCTTATTCCCGAGGAATTAAAACCAATATTTTTGATTAACGATCAGAATGGAAATCCAAATAGCTTACGGCTTAAGCTTGCAGATTATGCAGCAAATCTTTTAGGAATTGATAAATCAGAAGCACGAATGATGGCTCTAACAGGGTTTGCTCTTGATCGCGTAACCCCAGCGCGGAGAATGACACATTTTGAATTAAACAAAGATGGATCAATTGTTTGGACAGGAGGAGAAACTGCCAAGAAATATCCACTAATTGTTACAAATATTTCTCAAGAAAATTATGAAGAGTTTAATATTAATGTTATAAACGAAAAAGCTACTAAAAACTTTAAAGACGAGGCCTCTAAAGCTATTGAAGCTGTTGATTTCTTTATTGAAAACACAACAGACAAGGCAAAGATAAAGGAACTCGAAGAGTTTAAAATACTCATTCAGTCCAGATCAAGTATTGAAATCGAAAAAACTGTAACTATTCAAAATGCGGCAATGGATATCGCAACTAAAATTAATAATTTCTCAGGACATCTTTCAAATATCAAAAACGATATTGCTCGCGTTACAGAAAAATATAAAACTCTGGTGCAGGAAGGTAGAAGCGAGCAGGATATCGATGCCGCTGGATACCTTCTAGGGCAGTTAATTACCTTGAATACCAACCCAATATCCACAGATACTTTTAAAAAAGTGCAAGATATACATAATGCTAAACTTCAGGTAGTTAAAAAAACAGAGACTGAAACCCTAAAAGCATCTTCATCAATCAACGCAAACGAACTAAGGAAGTCATTAGAAACAGTGCTAGAAGCTGGTCTGGCTATGCTAGACATGCAACATATGGGAATGGGGATTGAAAATGATTTCAACCGAGCTATTAAAACGTTGGAGAAAAATGCAAAGGCAAAGAAAGTACTAAATGAAATTCTTAATAAAGAAGGATCAACAATAAAAGAATTAAGTAATTCTAACTTCATGATGGATGATATGAGATTTCAGGTACTAAATCAAATAATTGTTGAATACTTCCTCCCTGCAGGCATAAATGCGGGAATAGATCGTATAGTGCTCGAAAAACTTGCAAATTTAGCAATTTTAACAGATTCTGATAAAGAAGTACATCGACTCGAACAAACAATTGCGAAACTGGAGACAAATTTAAGCGGAGATGTTGCCCTTCTTCGCGAACTAGAATCGTCTAGTCTCGAAAAAGAAACGAAAAATTTGTCAGCAGATATGAAAGGACCAATGAAAGAAATAACAAAATTAAAAGCAGAACTTAAAGAAATGCAAAATGAGAGACGTAAACAACTTTTAAACGAAGGATCATCTAAAACCTCAGCTTCTAGCGCCATAGAAAACGTTGGTGGTATTGACTTTAACGCAGAAAACTTTAATATTGAAACTCGAGGATCTGGAATTGATTTTGTATTACCAGAATTTTCTGATATTGAACTAGAAGGAATGACTGGATTTACTCCAGTCATTATCCATATTGCTCCGGCTACAAATGTTTTTCAGCTTTTAGGCCTCAACGATGAAGACGGACCTAAAGGTGCTTCATAAAGAAAATTCTCTTTCCGCGTAAACCATATTTGATTTTTTAGCCTTCTTGCACTACAATAAACCTCTATGAAAAATGATATCTATTCGGATTTGGCAAAAAAAAGTTTATCAGGTGAAATTTTATCTCGTGTCGAATGCCTTGAAATCCTTAACGCAAAAAAGCTAGAAACCCTAAATTTACTCTCCGCCGCTTTTGAAGTGAGAAAGAAATATTGGGGAAAAGACGTCACTATCCATATTATCAACAATGTTCAAAACGGACATTGTTCAGAAGATTGCCATTATTGCGCTCAAGCAAAATCCTCAGAAGCTAAAATTGAAACATATCAAATGAAGTTGGATGAAGAAATATTAAAA
>JAOZRJ010000028.1:2277-8800 GCA_029931885.1 Candidatus Omnitrophota bacterium
ATCTGGTAAAGCTCAATCACCAGACCGTATTGCTCATCTTGTCAATATTATACAAGAAATAAAATCAAAATATCCTATCGAGGTATGTGTTTCACCAGGATTTATCACTGAGAACGAAGCAAAGATTCTAAAAAAGGCTGGATTGAATCGCTTAAATCATAATATTAACACATCAGAAAACCATTACGAAAATATTTGCACAACGCACTCTTTTCAAAAAAGGATCGAGACATTAGAAGCAGCACAAAAGGTCGGGCTTGATATTTGCTCTGGTGTAATTATCGGCATGGGAGAAACTCAAGATGACATTATTAATATGGCGCTAAAATTAAGACAATTAGAAAATGTCAAATCTATACCCGTGAATTTCTTACTTCCAATCCCAGGAAATACCTTAACGCACGCAAACAAGCTTACCCCCGAATATTGCCTTCGAGTTCTTTGCCTGTATCGTTTTCTGAATCCAACAGCAGAAATTCGCATAGCAGCAGGAAGGGAGCACCACTTAAGAGATTTACAAGCATTTGCATTATATCCAGCGAATTCTTTATTTTTAGATGGATATTTAAACGCAAAAGGATCGTCTAGAAAGAAAACCTTGCAGATGATCAAAGATGCTGGTTTTACCATTAAATCAGAACAAAACCTTGATGATTTACTCGAAAAAGAGGATAATAATTTTCACAATAATATCAATGATTGTGAAATTAAAACAAAAAAATATAAAGATTTACACCCAAGTATTTAGACTGTTATCTGGAGAAAAAAATGAACATAGAAAACGTTGTTATAATCGGATCTGGCCCTTCAGGGCATACAGCAGCAATTTATTCAGCAAGAGCAGAGCTTAAACCCTTAATGTATGAAGGAATGATGGCCGGTGGCGTTGCCTCAGGAGGCCAGCTTACAACAACAACGGAAATAGAAAACTTTCCAGGCTTTCCTGAGTCAATTACAGGACCTGAATTGATGATGCGTATGCGTGAGCAATCAGTAAAGTTAGGCGCTCGTATCGAAACAAAAACTGTAACAAGTGTTGATTTATCTGTTTATCCATTTAAAATTTTAGTAGACAAAGAAGAAATCCACTCGAAATCTATAATCATCGCAACAGGAGCAACAGCTCAACGATTAGGAATCCCCGGAGAAAAAGATTTCTGGCAAAAAGGAATTTCGGCATGTGCCGTCTGTGACGGAGGGCTGCCAATCTTTCGCAACAAAGTTTTAGCGGTTATTGGTGGAGGAGATGCAGCGGTTGAGGAAGCGATGTATTTAACAAAATTTGCAAGTAAGGTTTTACTATTTGTTCGCAGAGACGAGCTGCGAGAATCAATGGATATGCAACTGCTTATTCTTGAAATTAATAAAATTGAAATTATCTGGTTAACTCATGTAATTGAAGCGACTGGTGACAAATTCTTAACACACCTAAAAACTCGTCACGCAAAAACAAATGAAGAAAAAAAAGTTGAAGTTGCAGGATTATTTTATGCTATTGGCCATAAGCCAAACACCGACTTTTTAAAAAACCAGCTAAAAACAGATGAGGCCGGATACATTATAACAAAACCTGGAACAACGCAAACAAGCGTTGAAGGTATTTTTGCGTGTGGAGACGTTCAAGATAAAACATATCGACAGGCAATCACCGCTGCAGGATCCGGATGTATGGCAGGACTTGAAACTGATAGATATCTCAAAGAAAAAGAAAGGACGACCTAGTTATAGATCGTCCTGATTTTACTTTTATTTAAAAAAAACTTTTACGTTAATTCTTTTCCTTGAACCATCAATACTTTTCCCGTACGAACCATTTCAATAAGCCCATATTTCTTTAAATGCTTTTCTAGTTCGTTTAATTCAGTCGTTGTTCCTGTATGCTCAATAATCAACACGCCATCCGTAATGTCAGCAATAATCGCGCGATATCTTTTAAGAAGCTTTTTTAAAGATACTTTTTGTTGAGGCTTGCATCGAATTTTAAGAAGAGCAAGTTCTTTTTCAATTGCATTATCCGGAGTATGGTCACTCGCGCTTAAAACATCAACAAGTTTATTTGCTTGCTTCACAATCTGAACTAATATTGACGGATCTCCCTTAGCCATAATGGTCATACGAGAATATTTTTCATTAAAACTCGGAGAAACTACCAAAGAATCAATATTATATCCGCGTTTTGCAAACACGAGGGCAACACGGACTAACACGCCTGGTTTATTCGCGACTAAAAAGCTAATTGTATGAAAATTATTTATCTTTTTCTTTGCCATCATGTACTTCCTGTTGGTTTCTCCAACTTTTTTGTTGGAGGCTCAATAATCATATGATGCGCAGATTTTCCTGCAGGAATCATCGGAAAAACATTATCTTTTTTAACAACTTCACAGTGAATGACCGCAGGGCCTTTATGTTTAAGCGCCGCTTTAAGTGTTTTTGTTACATTTTTTGGATCTGCAATATGAAATCCTTTGATTCCATAAGCTTCAGCTAACTTAACAAAGTTTGGATTGCCTTTAAGATCTACTCCAGAAAGTCTATTGTCAAAAAAGAGTTCTTGCCATTGGCGAACCATTCCAAGATATTTGTTATCAATGATAATAACTTTAACGGGTAATTTATGGATAAAAGCGGTCGCCAAATCAAATAATGTCATTTGAAAACCACCATCCCCAACTATTGCTAAAACGAGATTGTCCGGGCAACCGAACTGGGCCCCAACGGCAGCAGGGAAGCCATATCCCATTGTTCCTGCACCGCCAGAAGAAAGCCATCGATCTGGATAATCAGTTTTATAAAATTGAGCTGCCCACATCTGGTGTTGCCCAACATCTGTTGAAACAATTGCCTTACCATTTGTTAATTTATAAACTTCATCCAGAACGCACTGAGCAGTTAATCCTTTATCATTATTGTATTGCAGAGGGTATGTTTGTTTCAAGTAGTCTAACTCCCGCAACCATTCCGTTGTATCTAATTTTGAAACATACTTAATGAGCTCTTCTAAAATTAATCTTGCGTCGCCAACACAACTAGCGTCAAGATTAACAATTTTCTCGATCTCTGCTTCATCAATATCTATATGAATTTTCTTTGCACCTAAACAAAACTCTTTTGGACTTGTATTAATGCGATCATCCCAACGAGAACCTATAGAAAAAATTAAATCACACATGGTTAAAGCTTTGTTCGCGTACGCAGTTCCGTGCATACCAATCATTCCGAGAGAAAGATGGTGGCTTTCAGGAAAAATTCCCTTTCCTAGAAGAGTTGTGGTAACAGGTGCTTGTATCTTTTTAGCAAACCCTTGAACTGCGTTGCTTGCTTTAGAAATAATTGCACCATGTCCAACCAAAAGAAGAGGACACTTTGAATCCTTTAGTAATTTTGCAATACGTAATATATCGCTCTTTTTTCCTCCTCTAGGAATCTTATACCCAGGAATATCCATTTGAGGATCTAAAGAGCCTATAAACTCACCACTAGTAACATCCTTAGGAAGATCAATTAAAACAGGTCCTGGTCGACCAGTGCCTGCAATATGAAAAGCTTCTTTAACAACACGTGCAAGATCCTTTGTTTTTCGAACAAGATAGCTATGCTTAACAACAGGCATTGTCACGCCAAAAGTATCTGCTTCCTGAAAAGCATCCTTACCTAACATAGGAGTGATTGTTTGACCACAAAGTATAATCATAGGAACAGAATCCATATGCGCGGTCATAATTCCAGTGACAGTGTTTGTTGCTGCTGGTCCACTTGTTACAAGAACAACTCCTGGTTTTCCAGTTGCTCTGGCATATCCATCTGCCATATGAGTTGCACCTTGCTCATGGCGAGTTAAAACAAACTTAATCTTTGAGTTAACAAGCGCGTCAAAAATAGGAATAACTGAACCTCCGGGGATACCAAAAATATATTCCACTCCTTGCTTCTCAAGGCAACGGATCATCGCTTCTGCGCCTGTCATTTGCTTAATCTTTTTTGATTGTTTTTTCATATGTATTTAATCTTTCTAATTATAATAGATATATATATCATAAAAGCACAAAGGACGCAACATTTTCTTCCTCGATAATTCAAAATTAACCTTGAAAAGAAAAACAAATTAAGATAGCATACTGCTCGAAAGGTTTCTAGGGATGGTTAAGAAAAAAATAAAAGCGGTTGGGCTGATTTCAGGAGGACTTGATAGTTCTCTGGCTGCGAAAATAATTAAAGATCTTGAAATTGATGTTTACGGAGTGCATTATATGTTACCCTGGGGATGCGGAGATAATCCGCGCGCCGCTCAAATCGCCGGCCAACTCAATATACCGCTTAAAATTATTCATCTTGATGATAATTTTATAAATATCATCAAGAATCCCAAGCATGGATATGGCAGCGCTATTAATCCTTGTGTTGATTGTCGGATCTATAATCTTATTAAAGCACGTCAATATATGAAAGAAATTGGAGCAGAATTTGTTTTTACCGGTGAAATTTTGGGTCAGCGTCCAATGTCTCAAATGCGTGAAAGTTTAAAAAAAGTTGAAAAAGGAAGTGGCCTTGAAGGACGTTTGCTGAGACCTTTGTGCGCTAAACTTTTAGATCCCACAATTCCGGAAAAGGAAAATATGGTCGATCGCGAGCGATTACATGCTTTTTCCGGCAGATCACGTTCTGACCTTCAAGCACTCGGAGTCACATTTAATATTACAAATTATACTCCGACCGGAGGAGGCTGTCTTTTAACGGATAAGAATTTTGCACGCCGAATCAATGATATCTTTAAATACGGATATAAAAATCTTGATGAAATTATCGCGCTTCGATGGGGACGACATTTTAGAATATCTGAAAAATTCAAGATTATCCTTGGGCGAGATGACCATGAAAATACAAAAATTCTTGAGCATGCTAACCCAGAAGACTATATTTTTGAAACAAAAGATGCACCAGGGCCCATTTTAATATTAAAAGGTAAAAACCCTGATGGCAAACTTCTATCAACAGCTGCTTCCTTTGTTAAAAGATACTCAAAATTTCGCAATAGCAACATAACAGTTAGCTGCTGGCCTGTTTCCGATAAGCCATCTATTCAAGATTTTTGCCCCGACAGCATTGATGAAATATTTTTAGAACAAACAAAAATTTAAGAAAATTATTGACAATGCATAACGCACGTAATAATATGACTTCGTTGTGGCAAAGGCGTCCAATACAAGGACGTCTTTTTCTTTTTTTGAACAATGAAACAAGCAAAAAGTTGGAATCCGATGAATAAAATTATTAAAAAGAAACAACTTTCCGAAGAAGTTTTCCAGATCAAAGTTGAATCTCCGCTGATATCCGAGGAATGCCAACCCGGACAGTTCATCATACTTCAAATTGCTGATGACGGAGAACGAATCCCTCTAACTATTGCCGATTCAGATAACAAACAAGGCTCTATAACGTTAATCTTTCAAACTGTAGGAAAAACAACTCATTTACTTGCAGAGCTTAATGAGGGAGATAAAATTCTTAATCTTGTCGGACCTTTAGGCAAGCCAACACACATTGAAAATTTTGGCACCGCCGTTGGCGTTGGAGGTGGAATTGGAGTTGCCCCGCTATATCCAATTGCAAAAGCCATGAAAGCTGCTGGAAATAAGCTTATTGTAATTATAGGGGCACGCAGCAAAGAATTAGTGATACTTGAAAATGAAATGAAAGCCATCGCAGATGAAATAATCATATGCACAGATGATGGTTCTTATGGTCGCAAAGCCCTAGTTACAGAACCTTTAAAAGAGCTATGTGAACGCACTGAAAAACCTGACCTAGTTACTGCTATTGGACCACCAATAATGATGAAATTTTGCGCAGAAACTACCCGGCCATATAAAGTTTCAACGGTTGTTTCACTTAACACGATTATGATTGACGGCACGGGAATGTGTGGAGGATGCCGAGTGACAGTAGGAGGAAAGGTTCAGTTTGTATGCGTTGACGGGCCTGAATTTGATGGACACCTTGTTGATTTTGATAACATGATGCAACGTTTAAATACATACAAAAATCAAGAAAACGAAGCACACGAACAATGTCATTTAGAAATGGAAATCAAAAAAAGAGCTAAGGCTAAAGAATGAGTTATTCTGATCCCGAAAAAATTGCCGAAGAAAGCAACAAACAACTTGCTAAAATACTCAAAGAGAATAACCCTTTAAAACCCAAGGATCGAATGGCGATACCTGAACAGGAAATGCCTTCGCAAGACCCTAAAATACGTAAAAATAATATGGAGGAAGTAGCCCTCGGCTACACCCCAGAACAAGCACGCCTTGAGGCTATGAGATGTCTTCAATGTAAAAATGCTCCATGTATCGCAGGATGTCCTGTCCAGATAGACATACCTGCCTTTATTAAAGCAATAGCTGATGGGGACAATAAAACTGCTGTAAAAATTCTAAAAGAAAATAGTTTGCTACCGGCTGTATGCGGAAGAGTTTGCCCTCAAGAAGTGCAATGCCAAGCGCCGTGTACTCTTGGTAAATCA